>JBATEM010000062.1:0-2013 GCA_049664005.1 Candidatus Macondimonas sp. | reverse complement strand
CCCGGCAAGCCCGGGATGAGCCCACGGCCCGAATCGCAGATCCGTCCGTCCAAAAGTTATAGCCAATCCTGCGAGACTTGCTTTTTTCTTTTTTCTGCGGCAGGGCTTATGATTCGAGGATGCAGGGAACTGCGCGGACGATCCGGCCGATGAGCCGGACGCATGACAAAGCCGCGGGACGCGGTAACGAGGAGGAGGACGCATATGGCTAGCCAGCCCACATGGGATCTGTTGATCAAAAATGCCCTGGTTTTCGATGGCAGCGGGGAGATGCCCCAGGCATACGATCTCGCCATCCATCAGGGCCGCATCGCCGCCAAGGGCCTCGATTTCAATCCGGCCTGGGCGCGCACGGTGGTCGACGGCGCTGGCCAGTGGCTGATGCCCGGTCTGCTCGACATCCACACCCATTTCGACCTGGAAGTGGAAGTCGATCCGGGTCTGCCCGAAGCGGTGCGCCACGGCACCACCACTGTGGTGATGAGCAATTGCAGCCTGGGGCTCGCCTTTGGCCTGCAATCCTATGGCTGGGGCGATCCGCTGCAGAACAATCCCGCAGTGGATTGCTTCGCGCGGGTGGAGAACATCCCCAAGTCCGTGCTTAGCGGCGCCCTCGATGGCCATGTCACCTGGGACAATCCCATCGATTACCTCAAGCATTTCAAGGAGCTGGCGCTTGGCGCCAATGTCTGCCCGATGGTGCCCCACACCATGCTGCGCATCGCGGTCATGGGCATGCCCGGCGCCTTGAGCGACAAGCCCACCGACGAGCAGATCGTGGCGATGTGCCGCGTGCTGGATGAATGCATGCAGGCGGGTTATGTCGGCATGTCCACCGATGGCCTGCCGCTGCACTATCTGGCCAACGACCCCTACCGGGGCGAACGCATCCCGGCGCAGCACGCCACGCGCAAGGAGATCCGCGCCCTGTGCGAGGTGGTGCGGGCCAATGACGGCATCGTCCAGTTCACGCCCAATCCGGATGCCAAGCTCGCCACGCTGTCGCTGATGCTGATGGGTTGCGCGCGACTGTTCGGCAAGCCCCTGCGCATGACGGCTACAGCGGCAATGGACCTGTCCGCCACGCCGATGGCATGGAAAGGCCTGCTGCGGGTCAACCGACTGATCAACTCCCGCCTGCTGAAGGGCCGCTTCGCCTTCCAGGCGCTGTCTGCGCCCTTCAAGGTCTATGCCGACGGGGTGACCTCGCCCCTGATGGAGGAACGTCCAGCTTTCCGCGAGCTGATTGCGCTCGAACTGGACGATCGCGAGGGCCGCCAGCGCCTGCTCAATGATCCGGCCTACCAGGCCCGTTTCCGCGAGGCCTGGATGTCGGGCAAGCGCGGTTTCAACTTCGCCCGGCTGGCGCGGCGGCTGCACATCGAACCCACCACGTTCACCCGCGACCTGCGCGACATGGAGCTGGTCTCAGTGCCCGACATGCCCGAATGGAGCGGGCAGAACATGCAGGCCATCTATGACCGCCTGCTGCGTTTCCAGGCCTCCGCAGGTCGGCTTGGGCACTTGAGCGATGCGGAAGCCGCGGCGTTTGCCCAATTCCCCAATCCGCTCATCGACGACGCCGAGTTCATGCTGCACCTGCTGCGCCGGTATGACCGCCAGTTCCGCTGGGCCATGACCACCGCCAACACCCGCCGTGAGGTGCTCAAGAAACTGCTGCTGGATGAGAACACGCTGCCCGGCTTCAACGATTCGGGCGCCCATCTCACCAACATGGCCTTTTTCGATGGCAACCTGCGCACCCTGCAACTGGCCCAGGAAGATGGCCTGGAAACGGTAACGCGTCAGGTTCGGCGGCTCACCCGCGACCCGGCGGCGCTGTTCAACCTGGATGTGGGGACGCTTGATCTGGGCGCCCAGGCGGATGTGGTGTTGATCGATCCCGAGGCCCTGCGCGCCTACGACCCGGAAACGGCAACTGTCCTGAAAGAACGCAAGATCTTCCGCCATGTGCAGATGGTCAACCGCTCCGACGGGGTGGTGACCCAGGTC
>JBATEM010000061.1:0-5764 GCA_049664005.1 Candidatus Macondimonas sp. | reverse complement strand
TCACCTTGAAACGGATCGCCGCCGGCCGGCCGGCGCGATGGTGCTCGATCTCGCGGCGAATCCGCTCCATGAGACCGGGGAACAGCGTAAACGGCGACTGCAACAAGCGATGCAGCCGCGGCACCCGGCCCAGGCTGGTCAGCTGCAGGAAGACGTGATTGACGTCCTCGGCGATCTTGGGGTTGCAGGTCAACAGGCCAAAGTCGGTGTATTGGCGCGCCGTGCGGGCGTGGTAATTACCGGTCCCCAGATGGACGTAATGGCGCAGTTGTCGGCCTTCCCGACGCACCACCCAGGCCAGCTTGGCGTGGGTCTTGTAACCCACCACGCCGTACACCACATGGGCACCCGCCTCCTGCAGCCGGTTTGCCAGGCTGATGTTGGCCTCCTCATCAAAACGCGCCCGCAGCTCGACCACCACCGTAACTTCCTTGCCGCGGATGGCGGCCTGGCGCAGCAGATCCACAATGGCCGAGTCGGCTCCAGTACGGTAGAGCGTCATGCGAATGGCCAGCACCTGCGGATCCTGGCTGGCCTGACGCAGGAACTCCACCACTGGCGCGAAAGACTGGTACGGCTGGTGCAGCAGCACGTCGCCCTTGCGGATCACATCGAACAGATTGCCCATGGCGCTGCTGCCCGGCGTCCCCGTCAGATCCCGCGGCAGGCCGGGCGTGAAGGGTGGATATTTCAGATCCGGCCGCTCCACTTGATCGATCAGAGCCATCAAGCGGCTGAGATTCACGGGGCCATCCACCGAATAGACATCCGACGCTTCCAGCTCGAATTGCTTGAGCAGCAGATCCACCATGTCCTGCGGGCATTCCTTGGCCACTTCCAGACGCACCTCATCGCCATAGCGGCGCGAGGACAACTCCCCTTCCATCGCCCGCAACAGATCGTCCACTTCCTCCTCGTCCACGAACATTTCGCTGTTGCGGGTCAACCGGAAGGGATAGAAACCCTTGACCTGCATACCGGGGAAAAGATCGTCCGCATGGGACTGGATGATCGCGGAGAGCAGCACGAAACAATCCCCCTTGGGCGCAACTTCAGCCGGCAGGCGGATCACCCGGGGCAGTGCACGAGGAGCTTGCAGCACCGCCAGGGCGCTGTTGCGGCCAAAGGCATCCTTGCCTTCCAGAGACAGGATGAAATTCAGGCTCTTGTTGAGAATTCGTGGAAAGGGGTGGGCGGGATCCAGACCGAGGGGACTCAACAGCGGCGAGACCTCTTCCTCGAAGTAGCTGCGCACCCAGGCCCGCTGGGCCTTGGTCCAGCGCGCGGGACCGATCAGGTGAATCTGCTCCCGCGCCATCGCCGGAAGCATTTCCTCGTTCAGCACCCGGTACTGCTCACTCACCAGGGCGTGGGCCTTGGCATCGATCAGCCGCAGGGTTTCGGCGGGGGAACGGTTGTCCACGTCCACCTGCCAGGACCCATAGGCATGCAATTCCTTGAGGCCGGCGACGCGGGTCTCGAAGAATTCATCGAGATTGGAGCTGGTGATGCAGAGAAACTTGAGCCGTTCCAGCAAGGGCACGCTGCGATCGCGGGACTGCGCCAGCACCCGCTCGTTGAATGCCAAGAGGCTGATGTGGCGGTTGAGATAGAGATCCGCACGGGTGAGGTCGATCGCCTCGATCGGCGGCTCCAGCGTGGCTTCTTCAGGGGTGGCAACAGGCTCGGTGGTCGACATGGGCAGTCCAACTGGCAGATCTTTGAGGATATCTATGGAACCCTAGCACAAGTGCATGACGGCCTTGCAAGCGCGCCGGCCCTTGCTCAACGCTCCGAGAAGCATGATCAGTCTTCGGCATAGGGCGGATAAATCACCCGTCAACCCGGCTGGGCAGTCAGACAGTCCGTCTCTGAATAAACCGATGCGCCTGTGCCTGAAGCATCGCGGCGACCCGAAACCGCAGTCGATGGATTGGCAGTCGATGCCTGCGTGACGCATCGCGCAAATCCGCCCACCACGCCCGCCAGATCCGAACGCCAACGCAACGGAGCGGCCAGGCTGGCCACCGCCCAGGGATGATCCAGGTGATCATAAATCCGGGCCTCGGCTGGCCCACCGGCGCCGCGCACCCGCTCGGCCAACCGCAGGCTGTTGTCGGGCCGCACGCGGCTGTCGTCGCGGCCGTGGATCAGCGGCATCGGCGGATTGCGGCCGTCGGCATGGCTGACAGGCTGGGTCAGGCGCAGATCGCCGGCAGGGGCAAAGATGCGCTGGAGGGCGGGTTCCTTGAGGGGCAGGAAATCATAGGGTCCGGCCAACCCGACCATGCCGCGGATGGCGCCCCGCTGCACCCCGGCCGCCTGCAGGAAATCCGGATCCAGGGTGAGCATGGCGGCGTTATAGGCGCCGGCGGAATGCCCCATGAGCACCAATGACTCGGGGTCGCCGCCGTAAGTCGCAATATGGCTGCGCGTCCAGGCCACTGCCTGCGCGGCGTCCTGCAAAAAGGCCGGATAGCGAACCGTCGGATAGAGCCGGTAGTCCGGCACAACCACCACCAGGCCCTGACGAGCCAAGGCCTCGCCGACGAAGCGATAATCCCCGCGCGCGCCTTCCTGCCAACTGCCGCCGTAGAAAAACACCGCCACCGGCGCATTCCGGGCCCCGCTGGGCGCATGCACATCCAGTTGCAGGCCGGTGTTCTCGTCGAACACGTGCCGGCCTGGCGTGTATAGCCAAAACCCGGCGTCAAGGCATTGAGCACCGTGGTTCCCGAACAGCCCGCCAATGCCAGCAGGCAAAGCAGTGGGGCCAGCCTGTCGAGGGTGCGGGTGAAGGCGAGAAGAGGGTGAAAACCGGTCAAGGCAAACCGAAACGCCATGCGCTGCCCCGGATGAAGGCCAGAATGGATCCTCAGCATACATTGTCCGGAGCGTCCTAAAAGTCCGCGCCAAGGCGGACATTCACACGACTGTCATCTAATTTCACCCGGCCAAAGTGGCATCATGGGGTGAGTATTTGAGTTCATGATGGGAAAAACCATGTTTCGCGTTCTGGTCTTCAGCACCCGCCCCTACGACCGTAAGTTCCTGGAAGCGGCCAATGTGCAGGCGGGCTACCGGCTGCATTTTCTGGAAGCGGCGTTGCGGCCCGATACCGTTGCGCTGGCCGCAGGCTACCCCGCCATCTGCTGCTTTGTGGATGATGAATTGAGCGCCCCGGTGCTGACGGCCTTGTATGAGGGCGGCACCCGGCTGGTGCTGTTGCGGGCCACGGGTTTCAACAATGTCGATCTGGCCGCCGCGGATCGGCTGGGCATGACGGTGATGCGCGTCAGCCACTATTCGCCCGAGGCCGTGGCCGAATTCGCCGCGGGCCTGTTGCTGACCCTGAACCGCAAGATCCACCGCGCCTACAACCGGGTGCGGGAAGGCAATTTCCTGCTGGACAACCTGCTCGGCATGGATCTGCATGGCAAGACCATCGGCATCGTGGGTACCGGCCAGATCGGTCGCGCCTTTGCCCGCATCATGGCCGGCTTCGGCTGCCGTCTGCTGGCCTACGACCAGATGGCGGATCCCGAATGTGCGGCACTGGGGTTGCGCTACACCGACCTCACCACGCTGTTGCAGAGCGCCGATGTGGTCAGCCTGCATGTCCCCCTGACGCCCCAGACCTACCATTTGATCAATGCCGAAACGCTGAACCTGATGAAACCCGGGGCCATCCTGATCAATACCAGCCGCGGCGCCCTGGTCGATGCCAGCGCTCTGATCACCGCCCTCAAGCAAGGCCAGGTCGGCGCCGTGGCGCTGGACGTGTACGAGGAAGAATCCCACCTGTTCTTCCAGAACCTGTCCGACCAGATCATCACCGACGATGTGTTCGCGCGGCTGTTGTCCTTCCCCAATGTCCTGGTCACCGGCCATCAGGCATTTTTCACCCGTGAGGCGCTCACCGCCATCGCGGAAACCACCATCGCCAACATCGGCGACTTCCTGGCCGAGCGGGACAGTCTCAACCGGCTTGGCCCGCAACTGGTGGCACCCGTTGATCCCACCAGCGCTGATTGACGAACCTTCCGCCAAACACTCCGAACCGGTTAGCATGCCCGGCACGCGGCGCCAACAGGGGGGCTGATCCGGGAGATGACCATGCAAGTAACTTTTCTGGGCGGCACGGAAACCGTGACCGGCTCCAAATACCTGCTGGAAGGCCAGGGCCATCGCCTGCTGGTGGACTGTGGCCTGTTCCAGGGGGTCAAGGCCCTGCGCCGGCGCAACTGGCAGGCATTGGGCCTCGATCTGGCGCGCCTGGATGCCGTGGTCCTGACCCACGCCCACCTGGATCACAGCGGTTATCTCCCCCTGCTCCATCGCCAGGGCTATCGCGGACCGATCCACTGCTCCCCGGAAACCGCAGCCCTGTGCGGCATCCTTTTGCCCGATGCCGGGCATCTGCAGGAAGAAGAAGCGCGGCTGGCCAACCACCTGGGATACAGCCGCCATCACCCGGCCCAGCCGCTATTCACGCGCGAGGACGCCGTGCACTGCCTCGACCTGTTCCGACCAATCGCCACTGGGAAAGCCAAAAAGGTCGGGCCGTTCGAGATCCGCCTCACACCTGTGGGCCACCTGTTGGGGGCCTGCGCCGTCCGCGTCAGTTGTGACGGATACACCATCACCTTCAGTGGCGATGTCGGGCGGCCGGATGATCCTGTCATGCGTCTACCGGAAGTACTGGAAGACACCAATGACCTGGTAGTGGAGTCGACCTACGGAGACCGCCGCCATTCCGAGGAAGATCCCAGACATGCCTTGGCGGACGTAGTGAACGAGGTCGCCCGGGCTGGCGGGGTTCTGGTGATCCCGGCCTTCGCCGTGGGGCGGGCACAGGTCCTGTTGCACCTGTTCCACGAACTGCGAAAGACCCACACGATTCCCCGCCTGCCGATCTATGTGGACAGTCCCATGGCCACCCGTGCCACCGCTGTATTCCAGGAATACCGCAACGCTCATTGCCTGACGCCCGAGGAAACCGCTGCGCTGGGCAACATTGCGACCTTTGTCGAAGGGCCTGAGGAGTCCATGGCCCTGGCGGGGAAAGTCGGGCCGATGATCATCCTTTCGGCCAGCGGCATGGCCACCGGCGGGCGCGTACTGCATCACCTCAAGACCTTCGCCCCCGATCCGCGCAACACCCTGCTGTTCACCGGGTTTCAGGCACCCGGCACCCGCGGTGAGGCCATCGTGAACGGCGCCGACGCGGTCAAGATCCACGGCCACATGGTACCCATCCGGGCGCGCGTCAGGCAGTTGCAAGGCCTCTCCGCCCACGCCGACCACGCCCAGATGACCGCCTGGCTCGGCTAGATGGCCAAGCCGCCCGGACGGGTCTTTGTCACCCATGGGGAAACGCATGCGCGGGCGTCGATGGCGGCGCACATCGAAGAAGAACTGGGGTGGGCAGTGATCCAGCCGGCCGAAGGGGATACGTATAAGATCGGGCAGGATTGAGCGCCATCAATGCTTGCGGCGCTGTTCGTCATGCTCCCGAAAGTAGGCGTCCCAGCTACTCTCCAGGCCGCTGTCGTCCTCTTCCCCGCTCTCATCCGACTCATCACCCGTATCGGCCGAGCGCAGATCGAAGAGAATCAGCACGCCCAGCACCAGAACGATGAGCACTGCAATGGGCAGCCAGAAATCCATGCTTGCCTCCTCGCCAAGGGGGGAATCAAATGCCCGACGGCGACCGCCGCGCGACGTGCAACCCCTTGGCCCGTCCTTTGTCCAAGGTATGATA
>JBATEM010000060.1:0-1996 GCA_049664005.1 Candidatus Macondimonas sp. | reverse complement strand
ACCCCGTTCAGCTGCCCCATGAGGCGCATGCCGTCCAGCTGCAAGTCAACCGCCAGCGGCCGCTCGTGGCGATTCGCCAGATGGGGCGCGAGTCGATTCTGGAGCGCGGCAACCTCGTTCGCCATATCGTGGCCCGCAAGCTCTCCCCAAGGGCCGGGAAGCAACTGATCAGCGGCGCGCAGGTGAGCCAGCATCGCCTCCCGGGACATTCCGAGCCTCATCCAGGCCAGCATCTGCGTGCGGATTTGCCAGCATGACAATGCGTCAAGCGCCAGCGCTTCCTCATCAGCCAGCGCCGTCTGCGCCAGATCCAGCGCGATGCCCAGGCGATGGCACAGCAGATGACGCACCGGATGGCGCCAGAAGCGCAACAATTCGGCAAGATCGACCACCGTCTCCGCTTCGCCGGGCAGGGGGGTTGCAGCATTTAATGGCGCAACCGGTGTCATGGGCGCACTCAAGGCGTCGGCCAGATCGCTGCGGTAACTGAATAACGGGCCGTCCGGCTGGAAGTTCTTCGCGCTGAAGGCGTGCAGGGGGTGTTCCCAGACCCGCAGACGGCGCCAGTCTCCGGGTTCATGGACATGATTGCTGGCTGCCAGGGTGTCCAACAGCTGATCCAGCAGCACGCTGGGGGGGCGTTCGCTGTAATCATGCGCGTCGCGCCCGTTGTAGCTGAGATAGAGCACCTGCCGAGCGCTCAGGATCGCTTCCAGAAACAAATAGGCATCATCCTCGCGCAGGTTGCGATCGCCCGGACGGCGCGGGGTGGCGAAAGGATCGAACTCCTCCGGCCGACCGTCGCGCGGCAGGGCGTCATGGTCCATCCCCAGCAGACAGACCACGGCGAAGGGCAGGCTGCGCAAGGGCACCATGGCGCAGAATTGCACGCCGCCGGCCAGGAAACCGCCCCCCGCGCCCGGCGTGGAGAGCCGGTCCTCCAGGGCGGCGAGAAAAACTGCCTGTGGGATCGACAGGTCACAACCCGCGACCGTGGCATCGACTGCCACCGCCTGAATGGCGGCCCGCAATCGCAGCAGCCCCCCTTCTTCCTCTGGTATTGCGCTGAACAGGCCGTCCAGCACCGCGAGCAAATCTTCCGCCCAGACCGCCGCAGTGCGGGACGCGGCCAGACGAACATGATCGGCCTGCAGATCATCCACCCAGGCGGCCAGGCGACCCAACAGCGGCCAGAGCGCCCCCTCCACTGCCTCGACCGGCGCCATATCGCCATACAGTGCCTGACTGTCCTCGGGCAAAACCGTACCCAGCAGCAAGCGGTCCAGCCCGCGCCGCCAGGTATGGGTCGGCAGTGGTGGCAGATCGAAACGGGCCTTGTCGGTTCCATCCAAGCCCCAATGGATAGCAGCCTTTTCGGCCCAGGCGCGCAACAGATCCCGATCGGCGGCGCCCACCTCCAGGCGCCGCGCGATGGGCGGACATTCCAGCAGGTCCAGCACCGCATTGACCGTGAACCGCGCCTCGGGCAGCGCCAGCCAGGCGAAAAACCCGGCCACGGCGGGCTCGCTCTGCAGCGCGCTACGGTCGGCAATACGGAAGGGAATGGCCAGATCGCCGCCGCGACTGCCGAACACCGCCTCCACATAAGGGGTATAGCGATCAATGTCCGGCGTCATCACCACCACATCCGAAGGATTCAGATCCGGATTCCGATCGAGCAGGTCGCGCAGGTGGTCATGCAACACCTCCACCTCCCGCAGCGGCCCGGCGCAGCAATGGACCTGCACGCTCCCATCATCGGGCGCAAGCGGTCGCGAGGACGTGGTAGTTGGATCACGCAGATTGAGCAGATCGGACTGCAAGCGTGCCAGCAGATCCGTCCGCCCCGTCGCGCAAGGATCGACAAAGTGCTCACTGACCTGCCCCGGCAAATCGCTCAAGGCATCGATGAATTCGGCGCCCTGTCGGCCCAGGCGCGCAACAGATCCCGATCGGCGGCGCCCACCTCCAGGCGCCGCGCGATGGGCGGACATTC
>JBATEM010000059.1:0-3218 GCA_049664005.1 Candidatus Macondimonas sp. | reverse complement strand
CACCTGCACCGCATCGGCGAAGCGCATCGCCCCGGCGCAGACCAGCGCAGTGTATTCGCCCAGACTGTGCCCCGCCATGACCCGGGCCGCCGGCCCATTCTCGCCCTGCCAGACCCGCCAGACCGCGACCCCGGCGGTGAGCAGGGCCGGCTGGGTGACAGCCGTCTGGTTGAGCTTTTCCTCGGGGCCTTGCTGAACCAGCGCCCACAAGTCATAACCCAGAACCGTGCTGGCTTCCTCGAAGCAGGACCTGACCTCGGGGAATTCCTCGGCCAGCGCGGCCAGCATCCCCACCGACTGGGAACCTTGTCCCGGAAAAATCACGCCAATCGACATGTGGTGTTTCCCGTCCTGTGCTGTCCCTTCCACCCGAATGCATCTGCTCCGGGCCACTCGGCGCGCATCCTAGCATGGGCGGCAGCGGCGACACACCCAGTCCGGCACAGTGGCCGCCCATGCAGTGCGAGCAGCGCCCGGGCGCGAGACGACACCTTGAAGTTTGCTGATAAACTTGGAACATGAATCGTCCTGACATCGATACGCCGCCCGTCTGGAAACCGCATGTCACCGTGGCGGCCATTGCCGCACGCGACGGGCGTTTTCTGATCGTCGAGGAAGCGGGCCGCGATGGCAGCGTTCTCAACCAGCCCGCTGGTCATCTGGAGCCGGGAGAAAGCCTGATCGAGGCCGTAGTCCGCGAAACCCTGGAGGAAACCGGTTACCGCTTCGAGCCGCGCGGCGTCGTCGCGCTCTATCTCTGGCGCCCCGCAGCGCGGGATCGCACCATTCTGCGCGTCAATTTCTGGGGCGATCTCGGTGAACAGGCCCATCCCGCCCCGCCAGATCCCGACATCCTGGCCACCCACTGGCTCGATGCGGACAGCCTGCGCGCCCAGCGGACCCGCCTGCGCAGCCCGCTGGTGCTGCGGGCGATCGCGGATTACCAGCGTGGATTGCACTTGCCGCTGGACGCGGTGGTTGATCTCGCCGGTGACGACTTCCCGCCGGAAGCGACTTGCAATGGCTGAACGACCGCTGGTGATCGTCGGCCTCTCCGGCGGCGTGGACAGCTCCGTGGCCGCGCTGCGGCTGCTGGAAGCAGGCTACCGGGTGGAAGGCCTGTTCATGTTCAACTGGGAGGACCCGGAAAGCGACTGCGACGCCGCGCAGGATTTTCAGGATGCGCGGAGCGTGTGCGAGGAGCTGGGCATTCCCTTGCACCGGGTCAGCTTTGCCGCCGAGTATCGCGATCAGGTATTCCGGCACTTCCTCGATGAATACGCCGCCGGACGCACCCCCAACCCGGACATTCTCTGCAATCGGGAAATCAAGTTCCGGCATTTCTTCCGCCATGCCCAGCGCCTGGGCGCCGACTGGATCGCCACCGGCCACTACGCCCGCATCACGCACACGCCCGAGGGTCCGCGCCTGCTCGCGGCCGCGGACCACGCCAAGGACCAGACCTATTTCCTGCACGCCATCGACCCCGAGGCCCTGGCTCGGACGCTCTTTCCCCTGGGGGATCTCACCAAACCGGAGGTGCGCCAAATCGCCGAGAACGCCGGCCTGCGCACCGCGCGCAAGAAGGACAGCACCGGCATCTGCTTCATCGGTGAGCGTGACTTCAACGCCTTTCTCGGTCGCTACCTGCCGGCCCGACCCGGCCCCATGGTCGATAGCGACGGGCGCGAAGTCGGCGTCCATCAAGGGCTGATGTTCTACACCCTGGGCCAGCGCAAGGGCCTGGGACTGGGCGGCTGCCGGGAGGGCGCGGAATCGCCCTGGTATGTGCTGGACAAGGATCTGGCCCACAACCGGCTGATCGTGGGACAGGGGCATGACCATCCCCGGCTGCTGGCGCATACCCTCTGGACTGAAACGCCCCACTGGCTGATCCGGGATCCCCTGCGTCAATCGGCGCAAGGCTTGCGGGCCAAGGTGCGCTACCGCCAGAGCGCTCAGGACTGCCGGATGACGCCCGAAGGCGCCGGCCTGCGGGTTGATTTCGAGACGCCCCAATGGGCCGTGACCCCCGGACAATCGGTGGTGTTTCATGCCCGCGAGCAGTGCCTGGGCGGCGCCGTGATCCGCGAGCGACTGACTCTGGACCGCTCTCCCTCACTGCTGGAGCTGCATGCATGAATGCCACCGCGACCGACCGCCTGCTGGCCCTGGCCGGCGTGTTCCAGGCCGTGATATTGGTCGACCAGATTGCCCACCGGGGTCGCGCCGATGTCGATGCTGCTGCCCTGACAGCCAGCATCAACAGCCTTTACCAGACCGACCCCGACAATGTGGCTGCCGTTTATGGCGGCACGGGCGGGGTGCGCGTGGGCCTGCAGGCCGTGATGGATCACCTGGGACGGCGCGGCATGGATGCCCAGCATCCCATCGCCTACTACACCGCCTGTGTCCTGTTTCTGGAAGGGCGCATCCACCGCAGCGCAGCCTTGACCCAGAAACTGACGGAAGGCATCCGCGCCGCAATCGCCAAAGTCCCGATGTTCGGCGCCGATGGCGCCACCACGCTCGCTCACCTGTCCGAGGTCTATCAGCAAACGGCAGGGCAGGCCGGGCCGCGCATCGTGGTGCGGGGTGATCCGGAACAGATCAAGGCCATGGGCACCGCCGATCTGGTCCGCAGTCTGCTGTTGGCGGCGATCCGCTCTGCCTGGCTGTGGCGTCAATGCGGCGGCAGTCGGCTCACGCTGTTGCTGCAGAGTCGGCGCCTGCGCGACAGCGCCCGGGAACTGCTCGGTGCCCTGGAGACTGCCTGACGGCAATTCATGGAGCGCCCAGCGGGGTTTCGTTATAATCCGCGCCATTGAATGCATTCGTCATGGAATGAAGCATTGGCAGCGCTTCGGGTTCTGGCCCGCCCTTTGACAGCGCTGCACCAACCGCGGCATCGCGCGCCCATCGCCATCGCTGCGTTCAAACCCATTTCGCCTTTGCCCGAATCCTGACCCTCAACCCCTGGGAGAATCACCGATGACAGACAGTTTCAAAGCGCGCACCACCCTTGCAGTGGCCGGTCGCGAATATGAAATTTATCGGCTGGACGCCGTGCAGAGCGACAAGCTCGCCCGGCTGCCCTACTCCCTCAAGATTCTCCTGGAAAACCTGCTGCGCACCGAAGATGGGGTGAACATCACCCGCGCCGATATCGACGCCCTGGTGAACTGGAATCCCAAGGCCGAACCGGACACCGAAATTGC
>JBATEM010000058.1:0-1720 GCA_049664005.1 Candidatus Macondimonas sp. | reverse complement strand
CGATATAGGCGCCGCGCCGCACCGTGGCGGGTGGCACCACGCGCGCGCCCAGGGCGCGGAAGTCGGCTTCGGAAAAGCCGGCGAAGCGGGTGGGGACCTTGTCGTAGAAACGGCCGACTCCGCCATCCATGATCTGGTTGTCTTCCAGCCGGAAGGACAACAGCACGGCCTTCTTCAGCCATTCGTTGACCTGCCAGCCGCCGCCGGGCAGGGGCTCGGCGACGCGGCACTGGCCTTGTTCCAGCAGCGCCAGCGCGTCCTGGACCGCGCGGCGGACCGCGGCGGGCGCGTCCTGGGGTGTGAGCCGGGCGCGGTCCTCGAAGGCCGCTTCGATGGTCTGTTGCAATGCGGTCATGGCCAGCCTCCGGGGGAAAAGGGCGGCCTATTCTAGCAGTCGGGCGCTCGGTTGACCGATCGGGCCCATGGCGACTTTTTATCCCTTCGCATCATTCAGGGCTTCCGTCAAGGCGGCGGTCAGCGTGGCGCGAATGGCGGGATCGTCGATGCGCCCCTGGGCATCGGTGATCCAGAACACGTCCTCGGCGCGCTCGCCAATGGTGGCGATCTTGGCGGCATGCACCCGGATGCCGTGGCGCGCGAACATCTGGCCGACGCAGGACAGCAGTCCGGGCCGGTCGGCAGCGATGAGTTCCATGGCGGTATGGGGACCCGGATCATCGCGGAAGTGGATCTGGGGCGGGGTATGGAACACCCGCGCCTGGCGCGAGGACCGGCGGGTGACCAGGAAGCCGTCCACGGGCGGGTTGTCGAGGATCCGCGACAGTTGCTCGCGGATTTCCTGCAAGCGGTTATGATCATTGACGAAGCAGCCGTTCTGTTCCAGCACCATGAAGGTGTCCAGCGCCCACCCATCAACGGTGGAGCTGATGCGTGCGTCCTGGATGGTGAGTCCCAGTTGGCACAGAACGGCGCTGATCAGGCCGAACAGGTAGTCCCGGTCGGGCAGGTAGAGGAAAATGGCCGTGCTGCCCCGATCGTTGTCAGGCCGCAACTGGATGACGGGCACATGCGGGTGGCCAGCCAGCAGCAGGGCGCGGGTCTGCCAAGCGATTTCATCGCCCTGGTGGCGCAGGAAATAGGCTTCCGGAAAGCCATCCCAGAGGGCCTGGGCACGGCTTCGGTCGACGCCGCTGCGCGCCAGTTGGGCCAGCGCCTCTTCCCGATTTTCCGCCGCCACCTCGGCGGCATCCAGCGGTCGATCCAAGCCGCGCTCAATGGCCTCGCGCGTCGCATGGTAAAGCTGGCTCAGCAGGCGGAACTTCCAGTCGGTCAGCAGCGCCGGGTTGGTGCCGCGCATGTCCGCCACGGTGAGCAGGAACAGGTGGTCGAGCCGCAGCCGCGTGCGCACCTTGCGGGCGAAGGCGTGAATTTCCTGGGGATCGCTAATGTCCCTGCGCTGGGCGGTCATGGACATGAACAGGTGGTTGCGCACCAGCCACACCACCAGCTCGGTGTCGCGCTCCCCCAGCCCGTGACGGCAGCAGAAGGCACTGGCCAGTTGGCCGCCGACATCGGAATGGTCGCCGCCCCGACCCTTGCCCATGTCGTGGTAGAGCCCGGCGATATAAAGCAGCTCGCGCTTGGGAATGCGTTCGACGATCTCGCTGCACAGCGGGTATTCGTGGGCGAACTCGGGCACGGTTATGCGGCGCAGGTTGCGCACCACGAACAACAGGTGCTGGTCCACGGTGTAGGCATG
>JBATEM010000057.1:0-2876 GCA_049664005.1 Candidatus Macondimonas sp. | reverse complement strand
GCCACCAGCACCGCCATGGCGCGGTAAAAGGATACGGCGAAGGGGAAACCAAACAGCGGCGGCAGCACGATGAGCAACCCGACTCCTACCAGCACGGCCGGCACAAAAATACGCTCGAAGCGGTCAGTAAATCTCTGGGTGGGCGATTTTTGCGTCTGCGCCTCGGCCACCATTTCCACCATGCGCGCCAGCGTGCTCTCCCTCGCCAGCTTGGTCACCTCGACGACCAGCGCGCCCTCGCCGTTGACGGTAGCGGCGAACACCTTGTCGCCCGACTGTTTCTCCACCGGCATGGATTCGCCGGTGACTGGCGCCTGGTCCACCGCCGAGGCGCCCGACGCCACCTGGCCGTCGGCGGGGATGCGCTGCCCGGGTTTGACGACCACCCGGTCGCCGCGCTGCAAGGCTTCGACCCGCACTTCGATCTCCGCACCGTCCCGCTGCACGATGGCGGTCTTGGGCGCCAGTTCCGCCAGCGCCTCGATGGCCTTGCGCGCCCGGTCCATGGCCATGTGTTCCAGCGCATGGCCCAGACTGAACAGGAACAGCAGCAGCGCGCCTTCTTCCCAGGCACCGAGCGCCGCCGCCCCAGCTGCCGCGACAATCATCAGGATGTCGATGTCGAAGCGGCGGCTGCGCAAACTCTGCCAGGCATCGCGCAGGGTGTAGAAACCCCCTGCCGCGTAGGCGCCCAGCAATAAGCCGAGCGCCACGCTTCGCGGCGCGCCGGCGAGACCCGCAAGCCAACCGGCCAGCAACAGCAAGCCGGCAACGCTGCTTAAAATAAGCTCGCGATGCTCGGCGAACCATCCAACCGCGCGACCTTCCTCCAGCACGGCATATCCGAGCGCCTGGATGCGCCCGATAATCGCTGTGCGCTCAATTTTCTCGCTATCGAATTCCAGGCGCAATCGTTCCGCAGCGTAGCTCACCGAGGCTTCCAGTACGCCGTCCATACGTTGCAGCGCGTGTTCGATTACGGTAGCGCAGGTGGCACAGTCCATGCCATCGATGCGCAGGCTTTCGTGGTGATAGCGATTACCGATCTTGGCACCGGCCGCTCGCGCCAACTCGCGCACCCGACTCACGCTGAACCGCTGCGGGTCGTAATGCAGGCAAAGGCGGACGTTATCGGCTTCGCGGACCAGGTGTACCTTTTCCAAGCCTTCGGCCTGCAGTAATTCCGTCAGCCGCCCCACGCAGGCGTCGCGCTCGTCGGGGACATCCGGCAAGACCAGGGACAAGTCTAGTTTAAGTTTTTCAGCCATGATGCTGCTCCTTGTAGAAATAGGGTATGCGCTGCATTACCGCCGGGGTTTGCCGCCAGCTAGCGAGCGCCCTCATAACGTCTCGCGTTCTGTTGCCGTTTTAATCAATCGCGGTATCCAGCGCACGTAGACAAGTTCGCTAACGAGTTCGACCAGCGTTTGCGTGACCACTACCGCCGGGATGAGGGCGCCACCTCCGGGGACGGCGAATGCCAGTGGCAATACCACCAATGAATTGCGGGTGCCGGCGCTGAAGGCCAGGGCACGGCCCGCACCAACATCGAGTCCTAGAAGTTTTCCCACCGCATAGGCGATAAGAGGCATGGCAATCGCGAATGCCACATAAATCGGTACTGCCCAGGCAACATCGGTAGATGCAGCACCGATCTGTGGAGCAACGGCCGCGAACACAATCAACAACACGAGCGCCATTAGAGGGACCGGCAACCATCCCATCGCACCCTCAACCCGCTTGCCTGACTCGCGGCGGGCAGCCCAATACTGGGTTAACCAAGCGATGACAAGGGGTACTGCAATCAGCCAGAAAAACGCATTCAGGAAGGGCCTTGCCTGCACCAAGCCTGCTGCGTCAGCCCCGAGAAACAGCCCGAGGTAAATGGGTAACAGCAGCATTTGCGTGATGAGCAAAACGGGCGTTGCCGCAAGGATGAGCTTTGCGTCTCCCTGCCCCAGGTGCGTGAAGACGACGACATAATCGATGCAGGGCGTCAGCAATACCAGCAGCACAGCGAACCGGAGGGCTGGATTGTCGGGAAGGAACTGGATCAGCCCGAGCACCACCAGCGGAACCGCAACGAAGTTGACGATTAACAGCGCTGATAAAAAGCGCCCGTGGCCCAGTGCCTGCCGGAGGGAAGTCATCGGTACTTGCAGGAACGTGACATAGAGCAGCGCAGCCAGTGCCGGATTGATCCAGGCTTCCAGGGCGGCAGTGGATGGCCCCGCGACGGCGGCCGCCAGCAGGCCGGCAAACACCGCCATGAAATAAATGGCGACCTGATGCTTTTCCAGCGTCGGCCGGGAGATGCGAATCATGCCTGGAAAATGCATTGTGCTACTGCCGGGGTTTGCCGCCGCATTGGCCACAAAACCGGGCGCCTGTCGGCAGTTCCGCGCCGCAGCCGGAACATTTGCCGGGCGACAGCGAAGTGCCACATTGCTGGCAGAAGCGTGCTTCGCCCGCATTGGTGCCGCCGCATTTGGAGCAGGGATTGCCAGCATTGCCGCCGTCCGGGCCTGTGCCCTGCGGATAGCCTGGATAGCCACCGTAGCCACCATGTTTGGAACCGCCGTGATGACCACCTCGATAGCCGCCGTGGTGGCCGCCGAATCTGCCGCCCATCAAGTTGCCCAACATCCGTTCGAGAAATCCCATGTCATTCTCCTTTGCAATTGTTTTAACGATGACAAAAACTGACGACACTCACTTATTGGGAATGGTCTTGGTCGTGATGATTTTTGCTAAGCCGCTTCCAGCCGGGTAAGTGGTGAAGCGCGAGGGTTGCAAAAATCAGTCCCCCGGTGAGGGTCGCCAACACATACATCCCGAAAGCGCTGGCCATGCCCACCGCCGCTGTCGCCCAAAGC
>JBATEM010000056.1:0-2527 GCA_049664005.1 Candidatus Macondimonas sp. | reverse complement strand
CCACTTCGGCCCGCACGCGGTGGTGTTCCTGCAACTGGGAGCCATAATGCAAGGGCATGTCCCAACCGGAAAAGGGCACCATCCGCCCACCCGCCGCCACGTGGCTGTCATAAAGGACGGTACGCTGACTCACGCAGCCTCCTGGCTAAAAAAGGACCGGCCGACCTGACTGGCCAGCGGTGCATACTACCGCAACAAAAAGGCATCGGGTTCAGCCTTCTTTGCCGACCCCTGGCACATCCAGATTCAGTCCCATGGCCTGGCGCATGATAGCGCGCTTGACCAGCCCCAGCCGATCCACGCCGGCGAGCCCGAAGTTGCGCAAGCCCGAAAGGACCGGGTTGACGTTTCCGAACAGGTATTTGAAGCCATCCATCGAACCCGCCGTAAGCAGATTGTGCGCGCGACGCAGGCGTTGATAGCGACCCAGAACCCAGGATTCTCCCGCATCGCGTCCCTGCGCGCGTCCCTGACGAATGGCCGTCACCAGGGCCATGGCATCCTGATACCCCAGGTTCACCCCCTGCCCCGCCAGGGGATGGACCAGATGCGCCGCATCCCCCACCAGAACCACGCGCTCCCCCACATAACGCACGGCATGGACCAGTCGCAGCGGGAAACTGACCCGCGGCCCACAGGCGAGGACCGTTCCAAGCAGACCCTCGCTGCCATCGGTCAACGCCCGCAGGAATGCCTCATCGGGCAGATCCATGTAAGCGCGGGCGATGACCGTGGTACAGGACCAGACAATGGCGCAGCGGCCATCCGCCAACGGCAGGAAGGCCAGAGGACCATCCGGCAGGAAGCGCTGCCACGCGGTGTGGTCGTGCGGCCGCTCGGTCCGCACCTGGGTCATGATGGCCCATTGGTCGTAGTCGTGGCCGAAGCTGGGAATGCCCGCCAGGGCGCGGATTCCCGAATCGGCCCCATCCGCGCCAACCACCAGGGCCGCCTCCAGCACCGTCCCATCCGCCAGCGTCAACCGCGCCCGCTCTCCGCTCCAACCCAGGGCCTTGGCCCGCAGCGGAGCGTAGCAACGAATCCGGGGATGCTCGCCCAGCGCCGCCAGGGCCGCCTGCTGGATCAGACGGTTCTCCACGATGGTGCCCAGCCGTTCGACCGGCACCGTCGCGGCATCGAAATCGATCGCGCCATCCCGGTCCCAGACGTGCATGCGCCGATAAGCGCACAGGCGCGCCTCCGGCATGCGTTGCCAGATGCCCAAGGCGCGCAGCCAGGCCTCACTGGCCGGTGCAATGGCGGAAACCCGGATATCCAGAGGGGCCTCCGGCGCTAGGGGCGGCGGCAGTGCGGCCTCCACCAGCGCAACCGACAATCCCAGCTCGGCCAGCGCGCAGGCCAGCGGGGTACCCACCAGTCCCCCACCGACAATGGCGACATCACAGCGTTCGGTGGCATGCGTCATGGACCAGTTTCCATCCGTGCGCTAGGGCCCATTTGTCGGGCCAGGGCCGGCATGGCGCCATCCAGACCCATGGCATGCAGGACAAATCCGGTCTTGGCGCCTGGCAACAGATCAAGACCCAGCAGGCCCAGACTCCGGGCGTGATTGAAGCCGGGAAAACGCTGTCCGAACAGCCGCGGCAGCCGGTCGGAAAAGGCAATGAGCCGATCCTGATAGGGCTGTACCCGCTGCTCGAAACGCTCCAGCACATCCCGATCACCCGGATCGTGGCCTTGAGCCAGCACCTCCGCCAGGATCGCCGCCTCCCGCAGCGCCAGATTGAACCCCAGCCCCGCCACCGGATGGATGGCATGGGCGGCGTTACCCAACAGCACGGCGCGGCCCTCCACCATGCGCCGGGCGCGCACCAGGTTCAGGGGATAGGCCTGGCGACGCCCTACCCGCTGAAAACGCCCCAGACGACGACCGAAACGGACCTCCAGTTGATCCAGGAAGCACCCTTCCGACAGTTCCAGCGCCCATTCCTGGGCGCGCGACGGCACGGTCCAGACCAGGGCGCAGCGCTCGCCCAGCGGCAGCAGGGCGACGGGACCCTCGGGAGTGAAGCGCTCGAAAGCCCGCCCTTCGTGGGGCAATCCCGGGGTCACATTGGCGATGATGGCGCTTTGCCCATAATCCCGCCGCGTCACGCCGATGCCCAGCAGGGTCCGCACCGGCGACTCGGCCCCATCGGCCGCCACCAGCAAGCGGCTGCTCAGATCCATTGGCCCATCGGGGCCTTCCAGGCGCACCCGCATGCGCGCCCCATCCTGGCTCACCGCCGTCACCCGGGCAGGAACGTGCAGGGTCAGGCCAGGCTGCTGCGGCAGCCGATCCAACAAGACCTCGATCAGTCGATGATTGGGAACCACCTGCCCCAGCGCATCCACGCCAACCTCGCGGGCATCGAAGCGGCTGATTCCGAAGCCACCCTGCTGAGACACATGGATGTGGCGGATGGGGCTGGCATGATCCGCCAGCATCCCCCACAGCCCCAGGGATTCGAGAATGCGCACGGAGGCATAGGACAGCGCCGTGCTGCGCTCGTCGTAACCGGGCTGT
>JBATEM010000055.1:0-7016 GCA_049664005.1 Candidatus Macondimonas sp. | reverse complement strand
TTGCCGAACATGTCTCTTCCTGTCAGACGGGACCCGACGGGTCCGATGAGTGGTTATGCGACGGGCGGGCAGACCGAGGGTCAAGGTGAGCGCCAAACCGGCCCCAGACTATAGAAACCGCTCCGGCGACCTGTCAAGAAAGGGGGGGGATCGATGGATTGATGGTCTCAAAGCCCAGCTCGGGGGGCGGTCTCGTGCCGCAGGCGAGAAAGAACCCCACCGCAAAACGGTGCACTGCATCGGCGGTTTGTTCCGCGGTATCCGCTCGCGCTTGGACCAGACAGCCTTCGAGAACGATGAACAGGGCGCGGGCGATGGGCAGGGCATCGCCGATAAAGCGGAATTGGCCCGATTGGCGACCGTTTTCCAGAATGTTGGCGAGGAAATGCTCGGCATCGCGGCGCGCGCGGGTGCGAAATTCCTTGATCAGGTCGCGATCGACCCGGCCTACGCCGATCAGCAGGCCGGAGACGCTTTCCAGATTTTCCGAGTCGTTGAGCACGCTCTCGATGCCCTGGAAGAATTTCAGCATCTGCTCCTTGGGAGCGTCGGCGCCGGCCATGGGGCCGTAGATATGGGCGACGAACAATTTGCGCAGGCGTTTGACGCACTCGACGAACAGGGCTTCCTTGTTGCGGAAATACCAGTACATCGCGCCCTTGCTGAGGCCGCAGGCCTTGGAGATCTGGTCGATCGAAACGCCGTCGTAGCCAAAGCGACCGAACATCTCGAAGGCGGTTTGCAGGATCCGCTCCCGAGTTTCGGTGTCAATGGTAGCGGGTTTGGTGGGCGAGGCCATAGGGGGGCGGGTACTCATGCGCGCATTCTTTAATTGATCAATTTAATATAAAAATGCCCAAGATGGCAATATTTTGAATATAGAGCGCTCGTGCCATCTATGCGACAATTTGGCATCTTCAGACGCTAGTTGAATTGCCGTACGATGTCATTATCCCCCGCCCCATCGCCTGCCGCCCTGATCCAGCGGCGATTGTTGTTGATCTGCGTCTTGGTTGGCGTGATTGTGTTGTTTATCGGTACGCAACGGCTGCTTTTACAGGTCCGGCAGGTGGAGGGTTTCCGTCCCGTCCCGGCCGAGGTAGTGGATCGCGGCGTGCGCGCCGCTGAGGCAGAGCGTTTTTTGCCGTTTGTGGCCTTTCGGTTCAGCTTGGGCACCGATGTGCTGCGCACCGACCAGCTGTTTTCGCGTCGGGTCAGTATGTCGCAAGAGGCAGCAGAGCGGGCCATTGCACCCTATGCCATCGGTCAATCGGTAACGGCCTACTACAACCCAGAGGCGCCGGAGCGAACCTTCCTGCACCTGAATCTGGCCTTCGGACCGTATGTGTTCAGCCTCATGGGTGTGGCGATGTTGGCGACGGGGCTGGCCCTGTCACGCTGGCAGGGGCGCCATGGCGTAAGGATTGAGCCAGCGCCTCGCACGCGCGCCATTGCTGCGTTGGCCTGCGCGGTCATCTGGCAGCTCGGCGGGGCCATGGTCTGGGGACATTATCTCCATCGTCAGCCACCACCCTATCCCTGGACCGTCTGGCTGGTGCTGCCGTTGTATGTCCTGGGCGGGTTGGTGCCATTGATCGTGGCCCTGCATTTCGCCCGGTTGCAGCGGGCGTGGAATCAATCGGCGCGCGCGTGATGGGCCTGATCGACATCGGTGCCAACCTGACACACGACAGCTTTGCCGCCGACTGCGAGGCGGTGCTGGCGCGGGCCGAAGCGGCGGGCGTGACGGGGATGGTGGTCACCGGCAGTTCGCTTGCCTGCAGCCGCGCCGCTTTGGCGCTGGCCCAGGCGCACCCTCACGCATTGCGCTGCACCGCAGGGGTGCATCCCCATCACGCCGCCCAGCAGGCTCCCTCGGCGCTGGCCGAGTTGGCCACCTTGTGGGACGCGCCCGAGGTGGTGGCGGTCGGGGAAACGGGCTTGGATTTCTTTCGCGATTTCTCGCCCCGCAGTGAGCAGGAACGGGTGTTTGAGTGGCATCTGGAACAGGCGGCGCGCACCGACCTGCCGTTGTTTTTGCATGAACGGGACGCCCACGCACGGTTTTTGCCGATGATCCGAGCGTGCCGCGACCTGTTGAGCGATGCGGTGGTGCACTGCTTCACGGGCGATCGCGCCGCGCTTTACGCTTACCTGGATCTGGGGCTGTACATTGGAATCACCGGCTGGATCTGCGATGAGCGCCGTGGCGCGCATCTGCTGGAACTGGTGCGTGACATCCCCGCCGAGCGCCTGCTGATCGAAACCGATAGCCCTTACCTGTTGCCACGGGATTTGCGGCCCCGGCCGCGCGATGGGCGTAACGAACCAGCCTTCCTGCCCCATGTGCTTGCCGCCGTGGCGCGGGCGCGGGGCGATGACCCGGCGCTTTTGGGGCAGCAGACGACCACCAATGCGCGGCGGTTTTTCCGTTGGCCCGCCGAAACCGACGCAGCCGTGGCCGAAGTGCTTTCTTCCCAGAGTCGGTGATACGGCCGAACGAGTCCATTCGATCGAGTCCTGAACGCAGCGGCGGCGGGTTTCCCCTTAGCTTGTGGAGTGCATCCCCATGAATCAGTTACAGCAGTTGCGCGCCTACACCACGGTGGTGGCCGATACCGGCGACATCGAGGCCATCGGCCGCTATCGACCCACCGACGCGACCACCAATCCCTCCCTGATTCTCGCCGCAGCCGGGCAGGACGCCTACCGGCATTTGGTGGCGGATGCGATGCATTTCGGCACCGCTCAGAGCGGCACGGCTGCCGAACGGCTGGATGCGGCCATGGACAAGCTGGCGGTGAATTTCGGCGTGGAGATCCTGCGTCTGGTGCCGGGACGGGTGTCGACCGAGGTGGACGCACGGCTGTCCTTCGATGTGCCGGCGAGCCTCGCCAAGGCGCATCGCCTCATTGCGCTCTATGAGCAGGAGGGGATCGGGCGCGAGCGGGTGCTGATCAAGCTGGCCAGCACCTGGGAAGGGATCGAGACCGCGCGGGTGCTGGAGCGCGAGGGCGTCCGCTGCAATATGACCCTGCTGTTCTGCCTGGCCCAGGCCGTGGCCTGCGCCGAGGCGGGCGCGCAGCTCATTTCCCCCTTCGTCGGCCGGATCACCGACTGGCACCGCCAGCATGACGGGGTGGACGGCTATCCGCCCGAGGCCGATCCCGGCGTCGGCTCGGTGGCCAACATCTTTACCTATTTCAAGAAATACGGTCACGACACCGAAATCATGGGGGCCAGTTTCCGCCATGTGGGGCAGGTGACGGCGCTGGCGGGTTGCGACCTGCTCACCATCGCGCCCGGCCTGTTGGCCGAGCTGGAGGCCAGCGAGGCGCCATTGCCGCGCCGCCTGGATCCGGCGGCCGCAAAGGTGGCCGACATGCCCCGCCTCGAGCTTTCCGAAAGCCGTTTCCGCTGGCTGCTGAACGAGGACGCCATGGCCACCGAGAAACTGGCCGAAGGCATCCGCCGTTTCGCCGTCGATGCCGTGAAGCTGGAGCGCCAGCTCGGAGCGTTGGCGGATTGAAGGCAAGTCTGGTGTGCGCGCCAGCCTGTGATTTCGCCGTTTCAGGTGCCGATCGGGGGGGGCGAATGACCCGAACCGCATCGGCGCGCATTTTGAGTCTGCCCAACCACTTTGCCAACGGTCAGGTGGCCGAACTGGGCGGTGAATTGATCGACATCGGTCAGGGCAGCGCCGCTGATCAGGCCGAGTTTGCCGGCGAGCATTGTTTGGTCGAGGCGCAGCGTTTCATGGAAGGCGGCTGTGAAACCGGGCAAAACGCGGCGGATGCGGTGCTGGGCGAACTGGGTCTGAAAGCTGCCCGCCTGGATTGGCGAGGACTGCGCCCGTGCTGGGCGGCCTGAATGGAAAAACGCCGCATTTGAAGCAGATCTGTCAGGCCAGGGCGTGCACCATGATCCGGTTGCGCCCCTGGTTCTTGGCTTGATAGAGCGCCTGGTCGGCCAGTTGCAACAGGGCTTCCGGCTCCATCTGCGTTTCATGGCCCACGTGGGCTATCCCGAGGCTCACCGTGACGCGAGGCGCGACCGGCGAATCATCATGAGCGATATCCAGCGCCTGGATGTTCGCCATGATGCGTCGCGCCACCTGTTCGGCCCCTTCGATCGCGGTGTCGGGCAGCAGCACCGCGAATTCCTCTCCCCCGTACCGCGCCGTGAGATCGTTCAACCGCAGCGTTGCACGGCGGATGGCGTCGGCGACCTGCCGCAGACATTCATCGCCGGCGCTGTGGCCGTAGCGGTCGTTATAGGCCTTGAAGGCGTCGATATCGATCAGCAGCAGGGCAAGGCCGTTGTGTTCTGCCGGGTCGCTACTGCGTTGGCCCGCTGTGATGCTCCGTACATGCCGGCGCCATTCCCGGCCCAGGGTTTCGTCGAGACAGCGGCGATTCGCCACGCCCGTGAGGCCATCCGACAGGGAAACCTGGCGCAGGCTGTCGTTGGCCCGAATCAACTCGCGAGAGCGCAGGTCCAGGGCCAGTTTTTGCTCTCTAATCAAGCGGTTCTGTTCGGCCTGTTGTTTGTAGAGTTGTGCCAAGCGCTCACGACGACGGCGCTGAAAGCCGTTGGCCATCGCCATCACGGCGGTGATGGCCAGCGCGCTGACCACAAACAAAAATTCCTGTTCCGGTCGGAGCAGGCTGTCCTCGCGTCCCACGGCAACATAGAGGCCATGGACGAGCAGGATCGTCACCACGCCCGCGAGCAGGCTGGCGCGGCCGCCGAAATTCATTCCCAGATAACATTGCATGGTCACCAGACCCAGCAGACAGCAAAAAGCGGCCAGATAACCGTACTGATCCAGGCGGATGAACTGAAGCATCAGACCGAGTTGAATGCCGATAACGAGCAAGGTGATCGACGGTAGTGGAAGGGGAAACCGCCGTAGCAGCCTGGGCTGAAGAAAAGGCTGGATCAGCAGAGCTGTCCCCATGCCTGAAAGGATCAGCGGTGCGATGTCGCCTATGTTGAGGCGGGTCAGGCCCAGATCATGGGCCAGAACAGACAGCAACCCCACCATGCCCCAGAACAGGGTGCTTGCCAGCGCGGCTTGGCGAGCAATCCGCGATTTGCGCCTCAGATGAGCCGGCGTGTCGGCAAAAGGGCTTGAGCGGGCGAGGGAAGCGTCAGCGAGTCGCTGACGCACTGGGCAATTGGTCATTTGATCATCGTCCCCGCCCGTCCTTGGCAAAGCCTTCCCATCTTCCGTAAAGCATCCTGCAAATCGCGCCGGCACAGGCAGCGCAGGCAGGTCCTGACCATGCCGGTGGCAAGGTCCATCCCCAATCGCAGGTCTGCATCATGCAGTTTAATCATAGTCGGTCTTCGACCCAATATTGATCCGGCCAAGGGCAGTTTGAAGTTCAAGCGCCCCATATGGCGCCAGGATCTGGGAAGAAGCTTTTGACCTGCTCGGGTGATTGTTCGAGTCCGGCCATGGGCTCGGGAACGGCGATTTTGAGCTTGGCCTTGCGGCCGGGGAGGAGCGACGCGGCGTCCGTGGGATTCGCTGGAGCGCAAGAAGGTTGGGAACACGATCAGCCATGGCTGACTTCAGCATGAAACTTGAGGCCTAAGGCGCCGATGACTTTGAGAATGGTATCGAAGTCGGGGCTGCGTTCGCCGGAGAGGGCTTTGTATAGGCTTTCACGGGAGAGCCCGGCGTCTCGCGCAACCTGTGCCATGCCTTTGGCACGGGCGATGTCACCGAGGGCCTTGGCGATGATAGCGGCGTTCCCGTCTGCCTCTTCCAGGCAGGCTTCGAGGTAAGCGGCCATTTCCTCTGGGGTCCTGAGATGTTCGGCGCCGTCGTAGCGCGTGGTAGCGGTCTTGGCCATGGCATTACTCCGTAAAGATTACGTGCGAGGCGCAGGGCTGCTTTGATGTCTTTGGCCTGGGAGCTCTTATCGCCGCCAGCCAAGAGAATGATCAGCTCTTGCCCTCGCTGCTTGAAATAGACCCGGTAACTGGGGCCATAGTTGTTTCGCAGCTCCGCATACCTTCGCCGACTGGCTCGACGTCTCCCGGGTTTCCGACGGCGAGCCGTTCGATCCTGACTTGAACGCGCGCCCTAGCTTGGATATCGTGCAGGCCATCGAGCCAGTCCGCAAAGATCTCGGTCTTGCGAAGGGCAATCATGGCCCTGGCCCACTGCAGCCAAATGGCTACATGATGTCAATGGCAAAGGGATTCCTGCCAAACTCCGGGCGGAGTGCCGTGCCGACCTTGACGTTTTGCTTGGTGAGATGATGCATGTTCTTCGCCCGAAGTCCTATCCCTCGATCAAACGAACCGCCCACTCGCTACGCTCGTGGGCATCGGCTGAACTTGTGCGCTGGATTGCGTGAGCGTGATGGATAGCATCAATCTATCTCCAGAAGAAATCCAGACGCCGCGGGGGGCCGCCGATCTCTACCCTTGGGTCCTGGATCGGATCGAATCCATAAAGGCGACGCCCAATGGCAAGAGCGCTATCCGTTTCCGGAAGGAGCTGTGCAAGCCATTGATTGAGGAGCTGTTGCCACTGGGGCTGCTATGTGAGTGCTTTTTTGAGAGATCACCAGAAGTCAGAGTTGAGCTCGTGCTCGGGAATCAGAATTACGATGCTATCGTGACTGACCAGCGTAGAAACGCCGTGGTGTTCCCCCAAAGAATCGAGGTGACCCAGAGTCACGAGGGAGAAGATGAGCATTTACGAATGCTTCATCTCGAGCAAGAGGGCCATGTGAGCCTCTTTGGCCCCGTTCGCAAGTCCGGCACCAAAAAAACCGGTATCTCAGTCTCCGTGGAAAACGAAGCCAAAAGTCATACTGAGGTCGTGAATAGGCAACGTACTCTCGTACAGGAAGCCATCGATAGGAAATTGACGAGGACATACGAGCCAGATACAGCCCTTCTTGTGGTATTCGATGATTTGATCGCAATACGGAATGACTCGGACTGTGGTGTATTTCGAAATCTATTACTAGATAATCGAGCCACCCTTCTGG
>JBATEM010000054.1:0-2777 GCA_049664005.1 Candidatus Macondimonas sp. | reverse complement strand
GCTTCTCTACTGCGCTCAACCCCACTGGCCAGTACGGCAAGATCGACGGCAAGATTGATGAGGTGGAAAAAAAGCTCGCCATCCAGGTGCCGGACAAGAACTGGATCTGGCTGGAAACCGCAAAAGGTTTCGACATCCTGATGCAGGTGCGCATTCCGCCGGATTGGCCGGTGAAGGCTGAACTTTATTACGAAGATGCGGTGAAGCCGGAGAAAAAATTTGCCACTGAAAAATTCCCTGAGGCACTGCCCCGCATGGGCGTCCGGGTGACCGAGCTGCCCGTTGGCAAGCTCAACATCGACCTATCGGTCATCCTCTGGTTCCCCGCCACGGTGGGCGAATCGGGACCCGGTGCATTTGCCAAACGCATGGACAATCCGCCCAAGCCCACACTCAAGGCCCTGTAACAAACCATCCTGGCTCGGATGACTCGAACCCCGCTTGACCGGCGGGGTTCTTTTTTGTGTTTTATCTGCCTTGAAAATCGCCGCACGGGCATTTGCCACCGGGATCGCGCATCTCTACAGTGCCCCCTGAAATCCCATCCAAGCGGTCTCTTTCAATGTCGATTGATCCCTTCTGCGTGCCCAGTCCTTTTGAGCGGCGCATCCTGATTCACTATGGCGAAATTGCCCTCAAGGGGCGCAATCGCATCCATTTCGAACAGGCGCTGCAACGCAGCGTGAACCGGCGCTTGAAAGCTGAAGGAATCGCGGCGACTGCCCAGCTCCATCATGACCGCTTGTGCGTGATCCTGTCGCCCACCGACGCCACGCCCATGAGCGACATCATGGGCTGGCTGCGGGAGGTTCCCGGCGTGGTCAACATCGCGCCTTCCCTCTATTGCCCGCAACTGCTCCAGGAACCAGAAGCGGCCGTGGCGTGGCTGCGCAGCGCCCTGCTGGCCCTGGCCAGCGATCCGCCGCCCATGGACGGTCGATTCGCGGTCCGCGTCAACCGCGCCTATAAAAAATTTCCGCTGTCCTCGACGATGCTGGAGCGGGAGCTGGGCGGCCACTTGGTTCTGCACAGTCCATGGCAGCGTGTGGATCTGGTCAACCCGACCCGCAGGTTTCAGGTCGATATCCACGGCGATGGCCTGTATTGCCACACCGGCGCGCAGCACGGTCTGGGCGGATTACCGCTGGGGAGCGCCGGTCATGTGTTGGTTCTGCTCTCCGGCGGCATTGATTCCCCGGTCGCCGCCTGCCTCATGGCCAAACGCGGCTGCACCATCGATTTGTTGCACATGACCCCCAGCCACCTCATCCAGCAACAGATCGCGCAAACCCCCGTTGCGGCCCTGGCCTGTCAGATCAGCCGCTACGCTCAGCGCAGTCGCTTGTTCGTGCTGCCCTACACCCACTTCGACCTCAAGATGCCGGGAGATGCGGATGGCTATGGGCTGCTGCTGTTTCGACGCTTCCTCGCCCGCACCGGCGCCGCCCTGGCCTGGCAGATACGGGCGCGGGCGCTGGTCACGGGCGACAGCCTGGGTCAGGTGGCTTCCCAGACACTGGACAATCTGGTCAGCACATCCCAAGCGACGGACCTGCCCATCCTGCGTCCCCTGATCGCCTACGACAAGCAGGAAATCATCGATTTGGCGCGACGTCTGGGCACCTATGACATGGCTCTGCAGCCATACAAGGATTGCTGCGCCCTGCTCAGCCGCAATCCGCGCACCCGCTCGCGTGCCGCCCATCTGGACGCGCTGGAGCGGGAACTCATTGACGACTATCCCGCGCTGATCGCTCGCACCCTGGCCGATCAAACCGTGCTGGCCTATGACTGTGGTCGGCCGGTGGATCCGGCAGATCTGCCACCCTGAAGGAATCAGAACAGGGCTCGCCACATGGTCAGGCACGCGCGTGGCGTGCTTTGATCGCTCTCGCAGCCCACAGTCCATGACTGCATGCCAACGAGCACTTCGACTTTATCTGGGCACTCAGGAACGACCATGGGCAGTGATCGCCAAGGACGGCCGGCAATGCAGGTGCCGCGTCCGATCAAGCCCGCATCGGAGGTGTTTCAGAACCAAAAACAGCCGGCTTGAACACCCATGTTCCAGCGATTTCCGCTAAAATAGCGGGCTTCCGCAGGCAGCAGCGACACACTGCGCGGAAACGCGGTGCGAATCCCCATCCTCTGCGGCTGCAGAGCAGTTCATCCTTTTGCAAGCAAGGAGCATGAATGAATATCGATTTTTCCCCCGAGGAACTGGCCTTCCAGCAGGAAGTCCGCGCGTGGTTCGCCCAGAATCTTCCCGCCGATCTCAAGCGCAAGACTGAACTCGGCCAGATGTTGAACCGGGATGAACTGGTGGTCTGGCAGCGCATCCTGAACGGGAAAGGCTGGCTGGTCACCGGCTGGCCCGAAGAATACGGCGGCCCGGGCTGGACCCCCACCCAGCGCTACATCTTCGACATGGAACGCGCCCGCGCCAACGCCCCCATCGGCCTGTCCATGGGCATCATCATGCTCGGGCCGGTGCTGATGGCCTATGGCACCCAGGAGCAGAAGGATTTCTATCTGCCCCGCATCCGCAACTGCGAGGATTGGTGGTGTCAGGGCTATTCCGAGCCCGGCGCCGGTTCCGACCTGGCCAGCCTGAAGACCATGGCAGTCTCCGACGGCGACGACTACATCGTCAACGGCTCCAAGATCTGGACCACCTATGGTCACTGGGCCAACCGCATCTTCTGCCTGGTGCGCACCAGCACCGAGGGCAAGAAACAGGAAGGCATCTCCTTCCTGCTGATCGACATGGACACCCC
>JBATEM010000053.1:0-5139 GCA_049664005.1 Candidatus Macondimonas sp. | reverse complement strand
GGCTTGTCCGCCATCGCGCGGGCGCCGGCCAGGCGCTGAGCCGGATCGGCCGAGGTGATCTGTAACTGGGCACGCACGGCAACCAACTGGCGCCGCAGTGCATTGGTGAGCGAAGGCGCAGCAAGCTGGGCATCCGGCGCGGGGGCCCTGTCGGTCAGCACATGACGCCAACCCTGTGGCGTCTCGCGGTAGACACCCGCCGCATTGTCCACCTGCAAATGACCCTCAGCCAGTTCCCCCAGGAGCTTGAGTGCACGCGGGTCGGCGCTTGCGGCGAGGGCTTCCACCGCCTGACGCACGTCACTGGCACTACCGAGACCCAGGGTTGCCACCGCTGCGGCGAGCGGATCGGGATCAACACCCTCCCCCGCCATGATCCAGTCCGGGGTCGTCATGCCCAAGCACAGCAGCAGGAAAACGAAACACCGCATGGATGTCATGATGGACTTGCCCCCATTAAGGATCGAAAAAGCGCCGGCCCCCTGCTTGGGCAACCGGCGCCGCTGTGCTCGATCACTCTTTGATGTAGGGGCTCCAGGGTTCGGCACGGATGGGGCCATTGGTCTTCCAGACGATGTCGAATTGACCGTCTGCCTGCACCTCGCCAATGAAGATGGGCTTGTGCAGGTGATGATTTTCCTCATCCATCTTGACAGAGAAGCCCGAGGGCGCCTTGAAGGTTTGCCCGGCCATGGCCTTGCGCACCGCGTCCACATCGGTCGTTCCCGCCTTCTCCACCGCCTGCTTCCACATGTGCATGCCGATGTAGGTGGCTTCCATGGGGTCGTTGGTGACGCGCTTGGCGCCGCCCGGCAGCTTGGCCTTCTTCACGTAGGCCTGCCATTTGTCGATGAAGGACTTGTTCTCGGGCGATTTGATCGACATGAAGTAATTCCATGCCGCCAACTGACCGACCAAGGGCTTGGTGTCGATGCCGCGCAACTCTTCCTCACCCACCGAGAAGGCGACGACCGGGATGTCCTGGGCCTTGATGCCCTGATTACCCAGTTCCTTGTAGAAGGCCACGTTGGAATCCCCATTGATGGTGGACACCACAGCGGTTGGTTTGCCGGCAGAGAATTCCTTCACCTTGGCGACGATGGTCTGGTAGTCGCTGTGGCCGAAGGGAGTGTAGGTCTCCCAGATGTCCGATTCCGCCACGCCCTTGGATTTCAGGAAGGCGCGCAGGATCTTGTTGGTGGTGCGGGGATAGACATAATCCGTACCCAGCAGCACCCAGCGCTTGGCACCACCGCCATCCTCGCTCATCAGGTATTCCACGGCGGGAATCGCCTGTTGATTGGGCGCCGCGCCCGTGTAAAACACGTTCTTGGATTGTTCCTGACCTTCGTACTGGACGGGATAGAACAACAGGCCATTGAGCTCCTCGAACACCGGCAGCACTGACTTGCGCGACACCGAGGTCCAGCAACCAAACACCACCGCCACCTTGTCGCGGGCCAGCAGCTCGCGGGCCTTCTCGGCAAACAGCGGCCAGTCAGAGGCAGGATCGACCACCACGGGTTCCAGCTTCTTGCCCAGCACGCCGCCCTTGGCGTTGATTTCATCGATGGTCATTAGCGCCACGTCCTTCAGCGAGGTTTCGCTGATGGCCATGGTGCCGGAAAGGGAATGCAACACACCGACCTTTATGGTGTCGGCCGCCTGGGCCAAGGTAGTGATCGCTGCCATCCCGGCCGCGAGCAGGACCATACGGGCCCGGCGCAGAGATTTCGCCTGGATCATAAGTAAGAAACTCCTTGGTTGACCCATTTGGGAAACGGAAGCAAACCCCTACATCCGGCAGGGGCTTTGGCCTTACTTAATTGATGTCGAAGTTGTACTTGATGTTGAACACCATGGTGTCGCCCTGCTCGGTTTCATCGCGGGTTTCACCCGCCAGGACGTAGGTCAAGCCCATGGTGGCGCCCGTTTCGCCGATGGGGTGCGAAAGGGTGAAGTTGGCATGACGGAAGCCGGAATCCTGCAGCGTGACACCGCCCAGTTCATCGTTGTCATTGTCGTCGTAGGTGTAGTAACCCAGATCGATGGCAAAGGTGAAATCGGAGGGTAATTCAAAGGCGTAGCCGGCCGTCCAGTAGATATCGCCACTGTTGCCCCAGACGCCGTCGTTGAGCAGATACTGCATCTTGGCGTAGGCGCCCTTGTAGGACACGCCCAGCAGGGCCTCGGTCAGGTCGGAATCGTCGACGCTGATGTAGTAGTACTGGATCAGGCCGATGTTGAAGGTGACATCGCCCACCGTGGGGGCGTAGCCGAAGTAGAAATCATTTTCGAAACCGGTCTTGGCGGTATCGGTATCGCCGCCAGTCTCGTAGTTGTAATCCAGACTGGAACCCCAGTAGCCAGCGTAGAAGCCACTGTCGTGGGTATAGTCAAAGCCCCCTTGCAGCGCCGGATCATCACTTTCGGCATCGTTGGTCACGCCACGCAGGACGTATTTGGAAAAGACGCCGATATTGCCGGTGGTGGTCGCCTGGGCGGATTGCGCCGCCACTGACAAGACGCCCAAGGCGGTGATGCCCATGATTTGGCGGCTGAGGGAAGTTGCCTTCATAGTCCTTGCTCCTAACGTTGGTTGCCCTGAGTACCGGCCCACGTTGGCCGGATGGGCGTTTTTATGGCCCATGGAGCCCAAGCAGCATCCGTGCCATCAAGGCCGCAACGCCAGAAGCGGTAGATTGTCACTTTCTCGCCACATACAAAGGCGGCACACAAGGGTTGGCTCGGGCCTCAGGAACTTTTTACGTGCAACGCAAGCCCCTGCCGCACTTGATTGGTGCAAAACCGCGCCTCAAAAAGCGCACTCGGGATGAACAAGCCCGTGGCACCGGAGCAAATCTTCGATCAGCGCCCCGGCAGCCCTTCCCGCTCGATGAACGCGACGATCTCGGATAAACCCGCGCCGGTCTTGAGGTTGGTGAAGACAAAAGGGCGCTCGCCGCGCATCCGGCGTGCATCGCGATCCATCACCTCCAGGGACGCGCCGACGTGCGGCGCCAGATCGGTCTTGTTGATGATGAGCAGATCGGAGCGGGTGATGCCGGGGCCGCCCTTGCGGGGAATCTTGTCGCCAGCGGAAACATCGATCACGTACAGCGTCAGGTCGGACAGTTCCGGGCTGAAGGTGGCGGCCAGGTTATCGCCACCGCTTTCCACGAAAACGAGATCGAGGTCAGGGAAGCGCTCTACCAATTCGGCCACTGCCGCGAGATTCATGGAAGCGTCCTCGCGGATGGCGGTATGGGGGCAGCCGCCGGTTTCCACGCCGATGATGCGCTCAGGCGCCAAGGCCCCGCTGCGCGTCAGGAATTCGGCATCCTCGCGGGTGTAGATGTCGTTGGTCACCACCGCGATCTGGTAGCGCGCGCGCAGGTCCTCGCACAAGGCATCGACCAACGCCGTCTTGCCCGAGCCCACCGGCCCGCCGATCCCGACCCGCAACGCCTGTTTCATACCCATTTCCAGCTCTCCCGATCCTGCGCCGTGACGCGGCGCCGCGCCCCCGCATTGCGCGAGGACGTCCCTACCTTAGGGAAGCACCGGAAAAATGGGAATCCATTCCGCGCGCCGCGATGACATCGAGCGGAGCGGCGCTCAGGCCGCCGTGGGCACGCGCAGACTGGCCATGTCGATGACGAAGCGGTACTTGACGTCGCTCTTGAGCATCCGCTCGTAGGCTTCATTGATGGCCTGCATCGGGATGAGCTCGATATCCGAGACGATGTCATGCTCGGCGCAGAAATCGAGCATCTCCTGGGTCTCGGCGATGCCCCCGATAAGCGAACCGGCGAGCTGGCGGCGCTTGAAGATGAGGTTGAAGACCTGCGGCGCGGGATGCGGCTCGGCCGGCGCCCCCACCAGGGTCATGGTGCCGTCGCGCTTGAGCAGATTCAGGTAGTCATCCAGCCGATGCGGGGCGGCCACGGTATTCAGGATGAAATCAAAGCGGTTGCGCTGCGCCGCCATCTGCTGCTTGTCCCTGGAGATCACCACCTCGTCGGCGCCCAGGCGATGCGCGTCGGCCTGCTTGTCGGGGGATGTGGTGAACAGGACCACGCGCGCGCCCATGGCATGGGCAATCTTGACGGCCATATGCCCGAGCCCGCCCAGCCCTACCACGCCGACCTGCTTGCCCGGCCCGACCTGCCAATGGCGCAGCGGCGAGTAGGTGGTGATGCCGGCGCAGAGCAGTGGCGCCACCGCGGCGAGTTGGCGCGCATCATGGCGGATCGCCAACACAAAGGACTCTTTCACCACGATGGTCTGGGAATAGCCGCCATAGGTGTTCTCGCTGCCACGGCCGTTGTAGGTGCCGGTGAAGCCATTCTCGCAATACTGTTCCAGACCCTCGGCGCAGGACGGGCATTGCTGGCAACTGTCGACCATGCAACCGACCCCCGCCAGATCGCCGATCTTGAAGCGGGTCACCCGTTCTCCAACCGCCACCACGCGGCCGACGATCTCATGGCCGGGAACAGAGGGATACAAGGTGTTCTGCCATTCGTTGCGAGCGGTGTGCAAATCCGAATGGCACACCCCGCAATAGAGGATTTCGATCCCCACATCCTCCGGACCCGGGTCGCGGCGCTCGAAATCGAAGGGCTGCAGCGGACTGGACGGATCGTGGGCAGCGTAACCGCGGGTCTTGATCATGAGGTGAACTCCTTCGCATTCGAAACCGAGGATGCCGGATCAGCCATGGACAGCTGTGCTCCCATGGCCTTGATCGGCGGGAAGGATGGCACGCCCGCGGATTCATTGCGCCTCTGAGGCGAAAGACTCGATCCGAGGCATGGCCGCAGTTTGGCTCCGAAGACCAACAAAGGTTCCGGAATTGCCGTGGGGCCACCAACGGCAGGCAGGCACGACCATGAAACGGAAAACCTGCCCGCCGACGAAGCGGCATCAATGATGGCGACGACGAGGGTACAGCGGCGGCTCACCCGGGGGGCGGCGACGGAAACGCCGATAATTCCAGAAATACTGCTCCGGATAGCGTTTGATCAGCGCCTCGACTGCATCGCTCAACACCTGGGTTCCCACCTGAGAATCGGGATCAGCCACCCCTTCCGGTACCTGCTCGAAATGAATGCGGTAACCCTGCCCACAGGCCAG
>JBATEM010000052.1:0-30046 GCA_049664005.1 Candidatus Macondimonas sp. | reverse complement strand
TGGAGGCGGTGACGCCGTGGTCGGCACTGGTGGCGGCGATCGCGCCGTTCTACCCCAAGGGCGAGGGTCCGGGGCGCCCGCCGATCGGCCTGGAACGGATGCTGCGGATGGTCGTGGCGCAGCAGTGCTTCGGGCTGTCGGATGAGGGCATCGAGGATGCGCTGTATGACAGCCAGGCCATCCGCCGCTTCGTCGGCATCGACCTGGCCCGCGAGGCGGCGCCGGATGCCACCACACTGCTGAAGTTCCGCCGCCGGCTGGAGGATCAGGGTTTGACCGGGGTGATCTTCGCGACAATCAACGATCATCTGGCCGAGCAGGGCCTGTTGCTGCGCGAGGGCACGCTCGTGGATGCCACGTTGATTGCGGCGCCGCCGTCGACCAAGAACCGCGACCGGGCCCGCGATCCGGACATGCATTCGGCGCAAAAAGGCCAGCAGTGGCACTTCGGCATGAAGGCGCACATCGGGGTGGACGCCGACTCGGGTCTGGTGCACACGCTGGTCACGACGCCGGCCAACGTCCATGACGTCACCCAGGCCCCTGCGCTGTTGCATGGCCAGGAACGCTACGCGGCCGGCGACGCCGGCTATCAGGGCGTGGACCAGCGCATGCCAGCCGACACCACCGTTCACTGGTGCGTGGCGATGCGTCCCGGCCGGCGCCGGCAGCTGGACCGGTGCACGGAGGTGGGTCGGCTGCTCGATGCCTTCGAGCGCATCAAGGCGCGCCTGCGCGCCAAGGTCGAGCATCCGTTCCACATCATCAAGAACCTGTTCAAGTACCGCAAGACGCGCTATCGGGGGTTGGCCAGGAATACGGCGCAGCTGCAGACCCTGTTCGGGCTGGCCAACCTGGTGATTGCCGGCTGGCGCCTGAGGGCGCGGGACGCCCTCCGTGTGTCCTGAGGGAGCCTAAAACCCGGAACATCCGGCCAAAACGCACACATTGGCCCAATCCACACCCGAAAACAGGCCGTTATTCCCCAAGGCCGGGCATGCCTTGGCACCATCATGTCCACAGCGCCGGTTGCGGTCGATTGATCAGCGCTTCCCTAAAGAAGGACGAATTTCTGACGCTAACCCCCCTGTCATGGAGCGAGGGGAGTGGAGCGATGGGTTATGAAGAGGCATTGCGGGTTTATCGGCAGGTCGACACCCTGCGGGCATTGGAATCAGCACCTCCCCATCGGTTGGTGCTGATGCTGATGGAGGGTGCGGAGCGTGCCATCGCTTGCGCCCGGGGTCATCTTCTCCGAGCGGAACCAGGACCCAAGGGGGCCCAGATTGGGCGCGCCATTACCTTGATCGAAGGATTGCGCGGCGGGCTCAATCAAGCCCAGGGCGGGGCTATTGCCGACAACTTGAATGCGCTCTATCTCTATCTTCAGGAACGTTTGTTGGTGGCCAATCTGGAAAGCCGGGCCGATGTACTCGATGAAGTGGCTGGCCTGTTGCGACAAATCCGTTCTGCCTGGGAGACCATTGATCCTCAGTCCAACTTGGGCGAACCCGCTACGATGGTCGAACCGGCATCTCCGGCACCCTGAGGCGAGCAATGCGCGTGGTGATGTCCCTGTTACGGCCGGAACGACAGCGTTGGCTGGATGAATTGGAAGCGCTGGCCCAGTGCATGCTGGATCAGGCTGAGGCAGGGGACTGGGAACCCGTCGTGGCGGTGCAGGGCGAGTTTGAAGGCCGGCTACGACAACTTTGCACGGCAAGCCATGGGGAGGCGGAGGCATTTTCCCTGGCACAGGGGCTGCAACGACTACAGGCCATGGTTGTCCGCGTGGAAACGCTCGCGCGTTCCCGCTGCGGCCAGTTGGGCGCCGATCTGCAGCGCCTGCGTCAGCATCAGGGTGCGGTCCGGGTCTACAACGATGCGGCTGGGCCGCATTGCGGCATGGGTGATTTCACCTGATGTCGCGGGTCGGAATATCACCTGATGAGGTAGGTGCCCTGCTGCCGCTGGAGTGGGTCCCTGCGCAGGCACCCGATGCGGCCACCTTGAGTGCAGAAGCACAGAACGCATCACGCCGGCTGGGCCTATTGCTTACTTTCGAGGAGGTATTTGCCAAGAGTTCCCCAGGGCCCAGCGATGCTTCCGGTGAGTTGGCGCCCTTGGCGGCGCGTGTCAACTGGTTGCTGGATTGGGTTCTGGCCAACCACCCTCCCGAACCAGCATGGTTCCATTTCCCCCGATCCGTGATCCTGACGCTCACAGACGTCCGTTGGTGCGAGTCGCGGCCATTGCCCCTGCAGCAGTGGGGCATGCTGCATTTTTACCCTGAACCGCGTCTCCCCTGGCCTGTGGTGTTCTGGGCCCAGATCGAGGAGGTCGGTCCGGTGGAGGGAGGTTGGGATATTCGAGCGCAATGGTGCGGCCAATCCGAGGAGTCGATTGGCCTGCTGGAGAAGCTGCTGTTTCGATTGCATCGGCGCGAAGTGGCTCGGGCGCGCCAATCGGAATAGTGGATCCTTTTCCGAGGCCAGCCAGGAATGCGGCTATGAGGCAGGGTCTACACCGTCAAGTTCGGATTAATTGGCCTGGAATATGCATGATAACGCGTCGGGCGCGGAGTTTTGACGGAGAGACACGATGCAAGGCATGAATGGAATCGGTGGGTTATCCCGCCTGGCAGAGATCGCCGGCGGCGGCGTTGAAAAATCAGTGGATAGGGCCGCATCGACCGACGCGGATGCCTCTTTTGCGGCCTTGCTCAAACACGGCATCGAACGGGTCAATATGGAGCAGCACCAGGCTGCGGCCATAGCAGGTCAGTTTGAGTCTGGCCAACCCGGCGTGGATTTGGCAGAGGTCATGATCGCCTCGCAGAAAGCCGGCCTGGCCTTTCGTGCGCTCACACAGATTCGCAATCAGGTGGTGAGCGCCTACCAGGACGTCATGCGGATGAGTCTGTGAGTCCGGAGACCTGATTCATGGATGTTGCTGAAACAAAACAGATCGAACGGTTTTCGAACCTTTCGGCTTGGCGGGAACGCCTGGGGCCATTGCCCGCAATACCGGGGGGGCAGGTGTTAGGAGCTGCCGCAGCCTTGGCATTGCTCGTCGCCATTTTGGTGTCCACTGCGCTATGGGTTCATCAGCCAGCCTATCGCCCACTCTATGCGGGGCTTGCGGACAAGGAGGCCGGGCAGGTCATGGAGGCCTTGCAGGCGCAAAAAATTCCTTTCCGCATTGATAAGACAACGGGAAGTATCGAGGTGCCTACCGATCAGGTGCATGCCGCGCGATTGAAGCTGGCGACCCAGGGCCTGCCCCAGAGTGCAGCTGGGGGACTCGAGCTGTTGGCACAGCCCCAGGGATTGGGGGTGTCCCAGTTCATGGAAAGCGCCCGCTATCAGCATGCGCTGGAAGTGGAATTGGCCCGTAGCATCGCCAGCCTGCAGCCGGTACAGGAGGCGCGCGTTCATCTGGCGTTGCCCAAAGCGTCGGCCTTTGTACGTGACCAGAAAAAGCCCAGCGCCTCGGTGATCGTGCAGTTGTACCCAGGGCGTAACCTGGAACCGGGGCAGGTGGCTGCAATCAACCATTTGATTGCAGCCAGCATTCCCGGAATGGAGTCCTCCCAGGTCATGGTCGTGGATCAGCGCGGCAATCTTTTGACGCGCGGGCAAGATGGCGCCAAGAGTCCGGCGGGTGTGAGCGAGGACCAGTTTTCCTATGCCCGGCGCCTCGAGCAGGACTATGCCAATCGCATCGAGACATTGCTGATGCCGATTGTGGGGCTGGGACGTGTGCGTGCCCAGGTCAGCGCTGATATGGATTTTACGGTTGTAGAACAGACTCAGGAACGCTTCGATCCAGCCAGTCAGGTGCTCCGCAGTGAACAGACCAGCGAGGAGCGCCGCATAGGTGGAATGGCGCCGGGAGGGATCCCCGGTGCCCTGAGCAATCAGCCGCCCGGTGCTGTGCAGCTGGGGGCCGCAGTGCCTGCTCAGGCTCAGTCGCCCATGCCCTCCAAAGTCGCCTCCGAAGGGACGCCACCCGCTGGCGTGACCGATGCGGCGAACCTCCCTCCACCCCAAGACATCAGCCGCCAGAGCACCCGCAATTACGAGATCGACAAGACCGTGAGCCGGATCAGCCAACCGGTGGGGACGATACGCCGCTTGTCGGTCGCCGTTCTGGTGGATGATTGGGAGCAGGTCAGCGCAGAGGGAGAGTCAGTCAAGACCCCATTGAACGATGCCGAACTGGCTCGGCTCACTGCGGTGGTGAAGGAAGCGGTGGGATTTAACGCTGCCCGCGGCGATAGCATCAATGTGGTCAACCAGGCGTTCAAGGTCGTGGATTTCGCGGATACATCCGAAAAATCCCCTTGGTGGGCACGACCGGGTTTGATGGACGCAATCGAAAAAGGATTCGTCATGCTGATGATGCTGGTCGTGTTGATCATGGTGGTGCGGCCCTTGCTGCGCCGATTGCAGCCGGCCGCCATGCAGTCGATTCAAGTGATGTCTCCGCCAGCACTCTCAATGGGAACGACTGAGAATTCTCTGGCCGAGGATCGTCTCAGCCTGGAGGGGGGCATGGCGAGATCTCAAGCGAACGCCGGAACAACGTACTTGCCCTATGAAACTCGGCTGGTAACGGCACGTACCTTGGCTGCCCAAAGCCCAGAGCGGGTGGCCCAGGTGATGCGCGATTGGATGGGCCACGATGGCTGAGATCGATAAATCCATTTCCGGTTGTGACCGGGCCGCCTTGCTGCTGCTCTCGCTGGAAGAGCAGGACGCCGCTGCTGTGCTCCGCCACATGGCGCCCCAGGAAGTGGAACGGATCGGCACGGCCATGGCCGGGCTACAGAGCGTGGCGCGGGGCAAGGCGGCGCTTGTTTTCGATGAATTCATCGGGCGCATGGAAGGCGAAGTCTCCTTCGGGCAGGCGCCCCGCGAGCAAATCCAGCGCATCCTGGCCCATGCTTTGGGCGAACCGCGCGCGAGCGTCCTTGCCGAGCGGCTGTTCGGTGTCCGTAGCCCCGGCAAGGGCCTGGAAACGGTCAAGTGGCTCGATGTCCGGACCGTGGCGGAAACCATCGGCGGCGAACATCCCCAGGTGATCGCGATCGTGCTTTCCCATCTGGAAGCAGCCCGCGCGGCCCAGGTGATCGACCTGTTGCCCGAGGACGTGCGTGGGGAGGTGATTCTGCGGATCGCGACCCTCGATGGCGTGTCCCGCGAGGCATTGGAGGCCTTGGATGATCTGCTGCAAAACCAGCTTTCCAGTGCGCGTTCCCCCAAAAAATATGGCATCGGCGGGGTCAAGATTGCGGCGGAGATCCTCAATGCCTTGAAGGGAGCCACCGACAACGGCGTCCTGGAGCGGTTGGCGGCACAAGCCCCCGAACTGGCCGATCAGATCCGTGAGCGCATGTTCGTGTTCGATCACCTGTTGGCGGTGGACGATCGGGGAATCCAGACCCTGCTGCGGGAAGTTCGGCCCGAGACGCTGGTGCTGGCTCTCAAGGGGGCGGACGAAGCCTTGCGCGAGAAACTGTTCCGCAATATGTCGCGACGAGCGGCGGAAATGCTGCAGGACGATCTGGCCGCGAAGGGACCGGTACGGTTGTCCGAGGTGGAAACGGCGCAGAAGGAGATTCTGGCCCAGGCGCGTCGGTTGGCGGATGCCGGGAGCCTGATTTTGGCCGGCCAGGGCGGAGAAGCCTATGTCTGAATGGAAATCCAACCCCCGCGCCCTAACGGCTTCAAGTTACCGGCGTTGGCAGCCCCCCTCCTGGGATTCCGCGGGTTCCGATGCCGATCCGCTTCAAACCGGCGTATCTGGCGCTTCCTCGCCCATTGCGGCTGCAGCGCTCGAGCAATTGCAGCAGGATGCCTATGCCGAAGCCCATGCCTTGGGACTGGAGGAGGGACGGGCCGCAGGGCGGCAGGAAAGCGCCGCCCAAGTGGCGCGCTGGAGCGCGCTTATCGAGGTATTGACCCAACCCTGGAAGATGGTGGACAGGCGGGTAGAGACCGAACTGATCAAGCTGGTGCAGGTCTTGGTTCGCCAATTGTTGGAACGGGAACTGCGGGATAGTCCCGAAATTCTCCTGGTTTGGGTCAGGGCAGGGCTTGCGGCCCTGCCCAGGGATGCGGATCCCGTGGAGATCCGCATGCATCCTGAGGATACCGCCTGGGTCCGGGATCAATTGGAAGAAAATCCGCGCTGGCGGATTGCCGAAGATGATCAGCTGGCGCGTGGCGCATGTCGGATCCAGGGGGCGGATGCCGAAGTGGACGCCGGCCTGGACGCCCGCTTGGCTGCTGCGTTTTCACAAGCATTTGACGGCATGACCGGCGGCGTGGAGGCCTTCCATGACGCTTGAATCTGCTTCCCCTTGGGAGGGCGCCGATTGGGCTGCGCGCTGGCGAGGGCGTTTGGCCCAGGCTCGGGCGCAGGCGGCCAGTTTTTCCTACCGTCCCCTGGCCAGCGGTCGTTTGCGGCGGGTCGTGGGGCTCACCCTGGAGGCCAGCGGCTGCCGTGCTGCGGTGGGGGAACGTTGTTTGGTGCAGACCGCAGACCGCGGCAAGCTGGAAGCGGAGGTGGTTGGCTTTTCCGGTGAGCGACTCTATCTGATGCCCACCCACCCCATCCACGGCCTGAGTCCGGAGGCCCGGGTATTTCCGTTGGGGAGGCAGTGGCGAGTCCGGGGGGGCGAGGGTCTGCTGGGCCGGGTCCTGGACGGCGCTGGACAGCCGATCGATGGTCTTGGTCCGCTGCACTGGAGTGAGGAGCGCCCTTTGTACGGGGCGCCCATCAATCCGCTGGAGCGCGGTCTGATCCGTCAACCTCTGGACGTGGGTATTCGCACCCTTAATGCCCTGCTCACCGTCGGTCGGGGGCAGCGGCTTGGCCTGTTTGCCGGTAGCGGCGTGGGAAAAAGCGTGCTGCTGGGCATGATGACGCGCTATACCGAGGCCGATGTCACGATCGTGGCGCTGATCGGCGAGCGCGGCCGGGAAGTTCGCGAATTCGTCGAACAAAGCCTGGGTCCGGAGGGTCTTCGGCGCGCGGTGGTGGTGGCCACGCCGGCCGATCAGCCCCCTCTGATGCGCCTGCAAGGGGCCTGGGTTGCAACAGCTCTGGCCGAAGCCTTTCGGGATCAGGGCAAGAATGTGCTGCTGTTGATGGACTCCCTGACCCGGGTGGCACAGGCGCAGCGCGAGATCGCCCTGGCCATCGGCGAACCGCCGGCCACCAAGGGCTATCCCCCGTCCGTGTTCGCCCAGATCCCGCGTCTGGTCGAACGGGCGGGAAATACCACGGGCACAGGCTCCATGACGGCATTTTATACCGTGCTGGCCGAGGGAGATGATCAAAACGATCCAGTCGCTGATGCGGCCCGGGCTATCCTCGATGGCCACATCGTGCTGAATCGCCGATTGGCTGAGGCCGGGCAGTTTCCCGCTATCGATGTGGAAGCCTCCGTGAGCCGGGCGCTGACCGACATCGTCGGCCCCGAGCACCTGCGCTGGATCCGGCGATTCCGCCAGATCTATGCCACCTATCAGCACAACGGCGATCTCATTCGGGTAGGGGCTTATCAGCGCGGCAGCGATCCGGCGATCGACGAGGCCATTACCCTCTGGCCCCGGCTACAGAGCTTCCTGCGCCAGGATTTGCGCGAGGCCGTGACTTTCGCGGACAGCCTCAATGCGCTGGCCGCTGTATTGCCGCCCGATGTGCTTACGGCCGCAATGGGCATTCCCGCGGCAGGTTCACGCCCATGACCAACATCGAACGCCTCAAGCCTCTTCACCAATTGGCACGCAATGATGTCGATTGTGCTGCTCGAGAGCTGGGACAGGCCTTGCTACGACAAGAGACACTGAACCGGCAGATGATAGAGCTGGTGCGTTATCGCGACAGCTATCGCCAAGAATTGCATCAAGCCATGGCGGGCAGCTTGCGCGGCGATCAGACCCGCACCTACCGGAACATGCTGGAGCGACTCGACCGGGCCATTGAGAGGCAGGGCGGGATACTCAGCGATCAGGCAGGGGTGTGCGAAAGCGCCCGGTCTCGCTACCTGGAACGGCATTCGCGACTGCAGGCCTTGGGACAGTTGATCGTGGCCCGCCAGGAGGCACAACAAGTACATCGGATCCGGCTGGAGCAACACAGCCTCGATGACTTGGTACAGTCCCGTTGGCGCCCGGTAGAGCAGCTCCCTTGAACGGGCCATTATCCCTGGGCACAGGTGCTGCCGCCATTTCATCAGCGCCAGCCACGAGCCAAGCCTTCGGTGGGGCTCGTGCGCCTAGGGAAGGCGCCTTTTTTGCCTTGCTCCAGATCCTCGGCGACGTGGGTAAGTCGATGGCGCCTGGACTCGGCTTGGCGGATGCAGTGGATAAGTCCAGCTTGCCTTTGGATGCAACGCAGGAAGCGGACGATGTGCTTCAAGAAGATGCTGCATCGCTCGCAGGGCAAGTGGACTATCCGGCTGGACTGGGGTGGATGATCTTCAGCATGATGCAAGCGCCTGCTGATTCCGTGATGTCGGCGCAATCATCCAGGCCGATCGCTGCCTTGGGCCAAGATCCGTTGCCGGCTTCCTTGTTCAATATTCTGGATGGGCAGGTAGCGACAGCGGAAAAGAATCTGCAGGATGTGGCGCTTGATGAGGCATCGATTCCAGTCGATGCCGACTTGCAAGCCTTGCTCGACACCCAGGAGCGCCTCCCAGCTGGCGTCGCGGATTCGGCCCGAGGCGAAGCAGGACAGCGAGCCTTGGTAAGCAATGAAGATGGACTTCCCCTGTTGTCTGCCGAGCGATCCATATTTCCCCTGTCGGAGAGGAAGGATGCCGACCCTTCCCTGATCACCACCGCTGTCATGGCGCGCCCATCGGATCCATCCTTGCGGATGGTGTCGGACGCAGCACCTGTATTCACCCTGCCTCGAGCGCTTCATCATCCTGAATGGGCAGGCGATGTGGGCGAGCGTGTGATGTGGATGTGCCAGGCCGATGTGAAATCGGCGCATCTGCGTCTCGATCCCCCCCATCTGGGCGAGATTGAGGTGCGTATTACGCTCCATGACGAGGGCGCAGAAGTCTGGTTCTCGACCCCGTCCGCGGCCGTTAGGGAAGCTTTGGAGACCGCCTTGCCGCGGCTTCGGGACCTGTTCACCCAGCAAGGCCTGCAATTGAACCAGACCGGGGTCTCGGCCGAGGGGGGCGGAAGGGATTCGCCAGCCTTCACTCGACCGGAGCGCCCCACAGGACGTTCTCGGTCTGTGGCCGACTTGGTTGCCCCGTCAGTCGATCTTGACCTGTTGCGGCATGGCGGTTTATTCGAAGCTTACGCCTGAGGCGGTTTTGCTCATTCTTCTCACTCTTCCCCTGTCAAAAACTGGTCAACATCACATGGCTCTAACGGCGCCCTCGAAACGGTTTTTTGACACTTTGCGGGTGTCATTCTCAACCTCATGAAGAAAAGTCCTTGAATTCATGAGATCTATTTTTTTTGGCCTGAATGTTGCCATTGGTTGGGGCGCCAAGTTTCATCGTGACCAGGAGGGTCCCGTGGCCCAGCAAGCCGACAACCCCGCGCAAGCGCTTCCGCAAACTGCAGGCTCGAAAAAATGGATCGTCATTGGTGCCCTGGTGCTGCTCCTGGCAGCGGGTGCTGGCGGTGCGGCTTGGTTCATGCTCAAGAGCAGCGGTTCGAGTGAGGGGCATGGCGAATTGCCGGAAGGAAACGAGATGCCCAGTGCTGCGACAGCCTTGTTTTATACGCTGGAGCCTCCTTTCGTGGTCAATTTTGAGCTGCCCTCCCCGGTGAGGTTCCTGCAGGTGACCGTCGAACTGGAGCTGCAGCAGCAAGCAGATCTGGACGCCGTGCAAAAACACCTGCCGGTGATCCGCAATAATTTACTGATGCTGTTCAGTGGTCAGGATTACCAGCATTTGCGCAATCGGGAGGGTAAGGAGCAGCTCCGGGAAGCAGTACTGGCGGAAGTGCGGTCGATCCTGGCCCAGCGGGCCAAGCGCGACGGCGTCACGCAGGTCTATTTCACCCATTTCGTGATGCAGTAGGGGAAGGTCATGGCAGTGGTCCGGGACATTTTGTCTCAGGAAGAGATCACAGCCCTGCTGCATGGCGCCGGACAGGCGCCGGCGGCACCGGGAGCGGCGGTGGAACTGTTCGACTTCGCGGCTGATGACCATCGCGCCCGCGCCTTGCTTCCTCGTCTCGATCCGATTGCCAAAGGTTTCGCCGAGCGTCTGCAAGAAACGTTGAGCGAAGGGCTCCGCCGGCGCGTGGATGTCGGCGCAATTGCCGCTGCTTGCCATGCTTCTCCGGCCCTCGCCTTGGCCACGATGGGGCCAGCCTCTACGGGGTGCATCGAGATCATCGACCCGCCTACCACCCTCTGGGTCGCGGTTGGTTCATCTTGGGTGGCGGGCATGGTAGATGCCTGCTACGGCGGAGCTGGGCGCGCCACAGTGGAAAACTGGAATCACGCCAACTCTTCAGTAGCGACCTGGGTAATGCAGCGCCTGATGGCCTGGATCCGGGCTGATTTGATGGCGGCTTGGCCAGTGACGCATCCGCTCCAGCTGGCGCAGATTTCAACTGTCCAAATCCCTCTAGGATGTTCGCCGAAAGAGGCAGATGAACATGTAGTGCTGCAGCGGTTTTCCTTGGCGATCGAGGGAAATGTAGCTGATCTGGCACTGGTAATACCCATGGTGATTTGCGCTGGGCTCGCGGCCCCGGCCAGTTCCCTCGACACATGCCGTCAGGCGCGGTGGCAACGGTCGATGGGGAAGGCATTGCGTGAGGTACCCCTGACGCTGGCGGCGCGATTGGCTGAAATGCGCCTCACGGTCGGGGAGCTGCTGGCCCTGCGTGTGGGGGACATCCTGCCGCTGGAAGAGCCCGAGCAGATCACGTTGTACCTGGAGAATCAACCTCTATTCCAGGGCGAGACGGGGCTTGCAGGAGGTCGCAAGGTGGTCCGATGCGGTGGACGTGCGGACTCTGCGGACACACAGGGATAGGAGCGAAAGGCTGATGGCTGGAATGACAGAAATCCCAGGGGCATCCATCGATTCCACCCCGGATCAACTCGCGCAGACATCGGAGCCCACATCCCCGGGCGTCGCTTTGCTTGGGGGGGAAGCGGGTGGCGCTGCGCGCGGTGCAATCAGTCTTGATCGATTGATGGAAGTGCCGGTGACCTTGTCGATCGAAGTGGGGCGTAGCCGGATGAGTATCCGTGAGGTGTTGGCCTTGCACGAGGGGGCCGTTGTGCCGCTGGATCGTCATGCGGGCGAGCCTTTGAGCGTCTTTGTCAATGGCGCCCTGGTTGCCCGAGGCGAAGTGGTTATTGTCAATGAGGCGTTCGGCATCCGGCTCACCGAAGTGGTGAGCTCTTCGGAACGCATGGGAAATATCAAATGAAGTCGGGACAGATTGGCGCCCGGCTGGTTTTGGCGAGCAGCATTTGGGCAATGTCAATGGGAACGGCGGTGGCGGGGCCTCTGGCCCAGGAAGGCGTCGCGCCATTGCGTTTGTTCTTGAGCCTTGCGGCTGTGATTGGTTTGATTCTGGTGCTGGCTTTCGTGTTGCGGCGCTTGCCGGGTATGGGGGCGACCCGTAGCGGGGAGCTGCGCGTGGTGGGCAGCATCGCTGTCGGCAGTCGGGAACGCGTGGTGCTGGTCGAGGCGGGGGGCAGTCGGATGCTAATCGGCGTGGCACCGGGGCGGGTCCAGGCCTTGTACGTCCTGGCTGCCGAGGGCGCAATGAATCCTGCATCGGCTGTGCCGACAGGTCGATCCGAACCTGAAGTCACCCCGGGGCAAGTTCCATGAAGATGTGGATGATCGGTGGCTGGGCGGTGGTCCTGGGTGCGGCGGCATTTCCGGCGCTGGCGGTGCCGGGCTTGCCGGCCGTGACGGTACAGGGGCCGGACGGTGGGGAAACCTACACCCTGAGCCTGCAGCTTTTGGCGCTGATGACGGCACTGACGCTGCTACCGGCCCTGCTGTTGGCCATGACGGCCTTCACGCGCATCATCATCGTGCTGGCGGTGCTGCGACAGGCGTTGGGGATGCCCCAAACCCCGCCCAACCAGGTGTTGCTGGGGCTGGCCCTGTTCCTGACCCTGTTCATCATGGCGCCGGTATTCCAGGAGGTTTACGTCCGCGGACTCGAGCCTTATCTCAGTGAGCGGATGGGTCTCGAAGAAGCGGTGCGGGAAGGTATCGAACCGCTCAAGGGTTTCATGCTCGCCCAGACACGTGAACCCGACATTGCCTTGTTCAGCGAAATGCGCGGCGATCCAGCGCCGGCCTCGCCCGAGGCCGTTCCGATCCCGGTGCTGGTGGCAGCGTTCATGACCAGTGAACTCAAGACTGCGTTCCAGATCGGTTTTGTGATCTTCATCCCCTTTCTGATCATTGATCTGGTGGTGGCCAGTGTGCTCATGGCGATGGGCATGATGATGCTCTCGCCCATGCTGGTCTCGCTGCCGTTCAAGCTGCTGTTGTTCGTACTGGTGGATGGCTGGGTCTTGCTGCTGGGGACGCTGGCATCCAGTTTCGTGCTACCGGGCGGTGCGGGATGACGCCTGAGACCACCATGGAAATCGCTCGCCACGGCTTGTGGATCACTATTCTCTTGGCCGGCCCGTTGCTCGCGGCGGCACTGATCGTCGGCGTCGTCGTGGGCCTGTTCCAGGCCGCCACACAGATCAACGAATCCACTTTGAGCTTTGTGCCCAAGCTGGCCGCCATTGCACTCGCCCTGATGGTGGCTGGGGGATGGATGCTGGGACTGCTGGTGGATTACACCCGAGAACTTTATCAGTCGATACCCGGCTGGATCGGGTAAGTGTCGAGAATGGATGAAAACATTCTCATGGCGTCACTGGAACAAGCCGGCGGGGTATTCCTGCGAGTGAGCGGCTTTTTCCTTGTATTGCCCCTGTTTTCAGGACCTGCAGTGCCTGTGCGGGTGCGCTTGATGCTGGCTATGGCAGTGACCTGGGTGATCCTGCCGCTCGCGCCGACGGCGCATATGGCGCTGCTGGGGCCTCAAGGGATCCTGGTGGCGGTGGAGCAGATCCTGTTGGGCATCGCCATGGGAATGGTGTTGCAGATTGTTTTTCAGGCCACACTCATGGCCGGACAAATGATCGCCACCGCGATGGGCCTGGGTTTCGCCGTGACCGTGGATCCCGTCAATGGGGTCAGCGAAGTGGTTCTGGGGCAATATTTTCAACTGTTGGCCAGCCTGTTGTTTCTCGCAATGGACGGACATCTGGCGGTGATCCAGGTTGTGGCCGAAAGTTTCCAGACGCTGCCGGTTGGCTTGGGTAATCTCCCGGTGGGCAGCCTGGAAATCTTGTTGCGATGGAGCGCCCATCTGTTCAGTGGCGGCGTGCAACTGGCGCTGCCGGCTATTGCTGCACTCATGATGGTGAACCTGATTCTGGGTGTGACCACCCGCGCGGCCCCGGCACTCAACCTGTTTGCAGTGGGATTTCCCGTATCCCTGAGTGTGGGCTTGCTGGCGGTGCTCTGGACGCTGCCGGTCCTGGGTCGTCTGTTCGAGCAATGGCTGGAAGCGGCGCTGGCGACCCTGCACGCGCTGATCGGAACGGGAGGCTGAGACGGCATGGCCGACACCGCAAACGAAGACCGCACCGAGGAGGCCAGTGCCCGGCGCCTGGAACAGGCGCGTGAACGGGGACAGGTTCCGCGCTCCCGGGAATTGGTGAGTCTGGGGCTGGTGGCTGGAGGTGGTTTGGGTTTGCTGGCCTTGGGGCCGGCATTGGCGGAATTTCTCGGGCATTCGATGCGCCAGGCCTTGCAGCAGGCGGCGAGCCCAGTCGATGGAAAGCTGAACGGATTATTGGGCGAGGCGCTCAGTGCCGGCGGATTGGCCGTGTTGCCATTGGCCGCGCTGCTGGCCCTGGCGGCCTTGGGAGCCAGCATGGCCGTCGGGGGATGGAATTTCACCCTTCAAGGCTTGGAGTGGCGATCTGAGCGTATCGACCCACTGAAAGGGCTGACACGACTTTTTTCAAGCCAAGGTCTGATCGAAACAGGCAAGGGCCTGCTTAAGGTTGCACTCATTGGCGGCATTGGTTACCTGGCGTTTCGCTATGCCGCACCCCAATTGCCCACCTTGGCCCTGTCCCCTCCGCAGCAGACCGCCTCCAACCTGGTGTGGCTGTGTTTGAAGCTATGGGCAGCTCTGGGATTAGGTATGGGGCTTATCGCTTTGCTGGATGTGCCGTTACAGCGCTGGCAACACGCCCGCCAGCTCCGCATGACCCGCCAGGAACTGCGAGACGAGCACAAGGACATCGAAGGACGACCGGAAGTCCGGGCGAAAATTCGTCAATTACAGCGTGAACGAGGCCGCCGCCGCATGATGGAACAAGTGCCGCGGGCCGATGTGGTACTGACCAATCCCACCCACTATGCGGTGGCTTTGCGCTATGACGCCGAGCAGATGCGAGCGCCGGTGGTGGTGGCCAAGGGGAGCGATCGCGTGGCCCTGCGCATCCGCGAAATCGCTCGGGAACATGGCGTACTCATGCTCGAATCCCCCCTCCTGGCGCGCGCCTTGTATCGCCATGGCGAACTGGACCAGCCCATCCCGGTGGATCTCTATCTGGTAGTGGCCCAGGTGCTGGCCTATGTCTATCAGCTCAAACATCGGCCGGATCAGGTGCCCCTGCGGCCTGCTTTCGATGTGCCAGCCGCTTATGTCATCTCGGCAGAGGGCGCGATCGACCATGGCTCCGCGGGTGCACGGTCGACCCAGCGTGAGCCGAACCGGTCGGGAGTGGAATAATCATTATGGCTGCGATCGCCCTTTCCAATCGCACCCGACTGCTCCAGGCTGGACTGGGCACGCCTCTGGTGGTCATGCTCATGCTGGCCATGCTGATGCTGCCGCTCCCGGCCCCGCTGCTGGATGCGCTGTTCACCTTCAACATCACCCTGTCCCTGGTCATCCTGCTGGCCACCTTGTATGTGCTGCGGCCCCTTGATCTGGGTGTTTTCCCCTCGGTGCTGCTGATCACCACGCTGCTCCGGCTGGCACTGAACGTGGCATCCACCCGGGTGATCCTGTTGCACGGCCACGATGGACCCGATGCGGCGGGACAGGTGATCGAGGCTTTCGGCAACTTCGTGATTGGCGGCAACTACGCCGTGGGTCTGGTGGTATTCAGCATTCTCGTCATCGTCAACTTCGTGGTGATCACCAAGGGTGCGGGCCGGATTTCGGAAGTGGCCGCTCGCTTTACCCTGGACGCCCTGCCCGGCAAACAGATGGCCATCGATGCCGATGTCGGCGCGGGCCTGATTTCCCAGGATGAGGCCCGACGGATGCGCCAGGAAGTGCGTCAGGAAGCGGACTTCTATGGGGCGATGGATGGGGCCGGGAAGTTCGTGCGCGGCGACGCGGTCGCCGGCATCCTGATTCTTTTCATCAACCTGCTGGGCGGGTTTTTCATCGGCATCCTGCAGCATGGCCAGCCGCTGATGGAGGCGGTGCAGAATTACACCCTGCTGACCATCGGCGACGGCCTGGTGGCACAGATTCCGGCCTTGCTGCTGTCGGTGGCCACAGCCGTGATCCTTACCCGGGTGGCGGGAACGCTCGACATGGGCGGACAGATGAGCGCCCAACTGCTGAACGAACCCCGCTCACTGATTGTCGCCGGCGCCATCCTGGCCCTGCTGGGGATAGTGCCCGGCATGCCCAGCTTCGTGTTCCTGGGTCTCGGGGGAGCGAGCCTGTGGGGGGGGTATGTACTGTCGCGCCGTGCCGTCCAGCCATCATCCACTCCAGAGCAGGAGGATATGCTGCCGGCATCGTCAACGCCGCGCGAATTGTCTTGGGACGAATTGGCTCCCGTGGATCCGCTCGGCTTGGAAGTGGGTTATCGCCTGGTTCCTCTGGTGGACCGTCACCAAGGCGGCGAAGCCATGGACCGCATCAAATCGGTCCGTAAGACACTGTCCCAGGAATTGGGTTTCCTGATTCCCCCGGTCCATATCCGCGACAACCTCGAATTGGCGCCGACCGCTTATCGCATTTCCCTCAAAGGCGTTGTGATTGGCAGCGGGGAACTGCATCCCGAACGGGAGATGGCCATCGATCCGGGACAGGTCTTCGGCACGCTGGAAGGGCTGCCTGCCCACGAACCCGCCTTTGGGCTGGAGGCTCTGTGGATCGAGAAATCCCAGCGCGACCAGGCGCAGATGCTGGGCTACACGGTGGTGGACGTGAGTACGGTGCTGGCGACCCACCTTAGCCAGTTGCTGCGCCAGCACGCCCATGAACTGCTCGGTCATGACGAGGTACACCAATTGCTCGGCCAGCTCGGTCGGAGCGCGCCCAAGCTGGTGGAAGAGCTGGTGCCCAAGGCGGTGTCGATGGCCAGCTTGGTGCAGGTGTTGCGGGGCTTGTTGGAGGACGGCGTCTCCATCCGTGATATCCGTACCATCGCCGAGGTGCTGGTCAGCCATGCTGGCACCCAGGACTCAACTGAGCTGCTGCGTGCCGTGCGGGAGCATCTGGGTCGGATGATCCTGCAAAACCTGCGCTGGAGCGGGGAGGAACTACCTGTCATCGCCTTGGATCATGGGCTGGAGCAAATCCTGACCACCGCGCTGCAGGAAGGGATGGGTGTTGAACCCGGCCTGGCCGACCGCCTGCTGAAATCCTTGAGTGAAGCGACGCAGCGCCAGGAGGGTCGGGCTGAACCGGCGGTTTTGCTCGTTTCTCCGCGTCTGCGCCCCCTGTTGGCGCGCTTGACGCGACACACCCTGCGCGCCCTGCACGTGTTGGCCTACAACGAAATTCCAGAGGACCGCCGCATCCGACTGGTGACGACTATCGGCGCCTGAGCCGATGGTCATGGGATGCCTATCAAAGGAACAGATGGCTATGAAGATCAAACGATTCCATGGGCCCGATGTGCGCTGCGTTCTGCAACAGGTGCGCGAGGCGCTGGGGCCGGATGCGGTCATCCTCTCTAATCGCCGGGAAAATTCGGGTGTTGAGGTGGTGGCGGCAGCCGATTATGACGAAGCCGGGGTTTGGCAGGCTTTGGCCCATGCGGAGGCAGGTGACCGCCCCGCGCCGCCCGCGCGTTTCATGGAGCCCTGGGCAGGACGAGAGGGCCCAGCGACACCAATCAGCTTGCAATCGGTGCAGGAGGAACTGGGTCGTCTCAAGGTCCTGCTGGAAGAGCGGCTGGACAGCCTGGCCTGGCGACAGTGGCTGCAACAGTATCCCCGCCACCGGTCGGCCTTTGATGAGCTTCAGGCATTGGATCTGAGCCTGGAAATGACGCAGCGCATCCTGTCTACCTTGCCGCCTTCGGGTGAAGATGCCAATCAGTTGCGACGCCAGGCGGTGGCTGCCTTGGTGCGCACATTGTCCGCACCGACCCCGGATCCCCTGGCGGAAGGGGGAGTGATTGCGCTGGTTGGAACGACGGGCGTGGGCAAGACCACGACCTTGGCCAAGCTGGCCGCTCGCTATGCCTTGAAGCATGGCCCCCAGGCGGTGCAGTTGATTTCCAGTGATGGTCACCGCATTGGTGCCCATGAGCAGCTCATGACTTATGGTCGCTTGCTGGGCGTCGGGGTGCATGTGGCGGAGACCCCTGCGGAGCTGCGCCGGGTGCTGTCGGGGCTGAAGGATATTCCCCTGGTGCTGGTGGATAGCGCCGGGATGGGTCAGCGGGATCGGCGCCTGAGGGAGGAACTTGACCGTTTGCAGGCAGCCAGCGGGCGATTGCGGGCTTATGTGGTTCTGCCGGCCACGGCTCGGTTGGATACCCTCGATGAAACCCTGGGCGCGCTCAAGGTTTCCCGTCTCGCAGGGGCGGTCATCAGCAAGCTGGATGAGGCGACATCCCTTGGGCCAGTGCTGTCGGTGCTGATGCAGTATCAGCTGGGCGCCGCCTATCTCACCAACGGGCAACGCGTGCCCGAGGATTTGCTCAAGACCCGGGGTGCTGATCTGGTGATTCGTGCTCAGGCATGCGGGCGTCAGCGCCGCTCTGCCGCGGCATGGGATGGTACCGGCACGGTCCGAGTCGGGTGAGGGCCCGATGATGACACACACAGCGCATCAGGCAGCCGGATTGAAGCGCCCCAGCGGCGGTAGATTGTTGGCGGTGGCCAGCGGCAAGGGCGGAGTCGGCAAAACCACCGTGGCCGTGAATCTGGCCGTGGCCTTGGGTCTGCAGGGACAGCGCGTCGTATTGGTGGATGCCGATTTTGGACTGGCCAATGTGGACGTCCTGCTGGGGGTGCATCCTGCCGTGAATCTCGGACAGTTCCTGGATGGCCAGGCGCGCTGGGAGGAGCTGCCCTTGGCGGTCGGGCATAACCTCTGGCTGGTGGCGGCCAGCTCCGGCGCGCGCCGCATGGCCGATCTGGACCAGGACGGACGCAGCCGTATCCTGGCGGCATTGCAAGGCTTGCGGGCCCGGGCGGACCGGGTGGTGCTGGATCTGGGGGCGGGAATCGCCCCTTCCGTGCGCCAGTTTGCCGCTCTGGCCGATGAGGTGCTGGTGGTGGTTTGCGATGACCCGGCTTCCCTGACCGATGCCTATGCCCTGATCAAGATTCTTCACCAGGAGGAGGGAGTGCTCCGCTTTGGCATCGTGGCCAACCAGGTGCGCGAAGTCGGGCAGGGCGGCCTGCTGTTCGGCAAGCTGGCACGGGTCGCCGAGCGCTTCCTGGCAGTCCAGTTGATCTATCGCGGAGGCATTCCCTTCGATGAGACCGTGCGACAGGCACTGGAACAGCAAGGGGCATTGACGGCGCTGTATCCGCAGGCGGCAGCAACTCTGGCATTCAAGAGACTGGCCCGTACGGTCGATAAGCTCGACGGGAGCGGGCATTTGGACAAGCCGATACCGCGTCCGATGGAACTCGTATCGGCGATAGGGAGTGTCTCCACCAAAGCTTGATGCAATTGCCCCGCGCTTTCCCATCCCGGCCCGCAAGCCGGCCCATTCTTCACCATGAACGCTTTCCGTGCCCGGCAACAGGGACGGAGGGACGTGAGAGCGAAAGAGCAAACGCGTGGATATTTTTAGCCTGCTCGGGTTGTTGTTGGCAGCGGTGGCTGTCATTGGCGGAAGCATCCTCAAGGGTAGCGGCGTAGCCGCCTTGCTCAATCCGGCGGCGTTCGTGATCGTGGGTGTTGGAACCCTGGCGTCCATTTTTCTGCACACGCCGATGCCGGTTTTCCTGCATGGGATGAAGCTGTTGCGGTTGGTGTTCGCCCCGCCGCGAGTGGATTTGGTCCAGATGATCGAGAAGATCGTCAGCTGGAGCCAGATCGCTCGCAAGGATGGCCTGTTGGGACTGGAAGCGGTCATCGAGCAGGAACCTGGCGAGTTCGAGCGCAAGGGCATGCAGCTTCTGGTGGATGGCACAGGGCCGGAGGCGATCCGCCAGATCCTCGAAGTGGATTTGTTTGCCAAGGAGCATCGTGATCTGCAGGGAGCGAAAGTGTTCGAATCCATGGGCATCTACTCGCCAACACTGGGGATTATCGGCGCTGTACTGGGGTTGATGTCGGTGATGCAGCATCTGGATGATCCCAGTCATCTTGGCACCGGCATCGCGGCGGCATTTGTGGCCACCATCTACGGCATCGGCTTTGCCAATCTGCTGTTGCTGCCGATTTCCGCCAAGCTCAAGGCGATCATCCAGGAACAGGTGCGAGCCAAGGAAGTATTGATCGAAGGTGTTCTCGCCATTGCACATGGCGAGAACCCGCGCAACATCGAAACCAAACTCAAAGGCTATCTCCATCACTGAGCAGGGGGAGGAGCATGTCCAGGAAAGCGCACGAGGAGCATGGCAACCATGAGGCGTGGGCCATTCCTTATGGCGATCTTGTGACCCTGCTGTTGGCCTTTTTCGTCGTGATGTATTCCCTTTCTTCGGTCAATGAGGGCAAATACCGCATCCTGTCCGATTCTCTGCAGGCCGCGTTCCGCGGCGATACCCGTAGCTTGGAGCCGATCCAGATCGGCGAGGTGCGCAAGGGCCCGGAGCCCCGGGCGGTGCCCACTGTCATTCAGCTCCCGCTTGCCGAGCCGCCCGCCATTGGCCAGCCAGGCGATGGCACAGGTACCGGCTCGGGTTCCGGCTCGGGTTCCGGGGACGGTTCCGGTTCCGGCGCTTCGTCGTACTTCCCGCCAGCGGACCTGGGCGAAACCCTGGAGGCCATTTCCGATCAGGTGGAGCGGGCCATCGGCGAGACCCTACCCGCCGAATGGGTGGTGATTCGGCGCGGCCGCCACTGGTTGGAAGTGGAAATTCGCACCGACTTGCTGTTTGCCAGCGGCGCTGCGGAACTGGCTGCTCAAGCCATACCGGTCATCGATAAGCTGGGGGGGATACTCAAAGAATTCCCTAACCCGATCCATATAGAAGGGTATACCGACACAATCCCCATCAACACGGCCCAATTTCCCTCCAACTGGGAACTGTCGGCGGCGCGGGCTGCGACGGTGGTGCGCCGTTTTGCGACTCTGGGTATTGATCCGGCCCGTATGACACTGGTTGGCTTGGGCGAGCAGCGACCGGTGGCGCCCAACGATACGTTTCAGGGGCGCGACCGGAACCGACGGGTGGTGCTGGTGGTGCTCGATCCAGCGGCGGAGGATGATGTGTCCGGACTGGCACGCAGTGCCCAGCCGGCACGGGATCATGCATCGTAAGTTGCTGTTTTTCTGTGCTGGATTCGCTGCAGGTGACCGATGGAGGAAAGTTGAAATGACGAGTTCCGTGATGGCGCTGATGATGGCGCTCCTGGGTGGCACGTGGGGTGCGGGGCTGGTCTGGCTGCTGCTGCGGCGACAGACAGCGACCGCCCTGACTTTGCAGCGTTGCCTGCATGATCTGCAAGGTCAGCATTGGGCGCTGCAGCAACAGCTTGGAAGGCTGCAAGCTGCGCCGACCCTCACACCGGTCGAATCGGCCGGCGGGGCGGGTTTGGAACGTCTCTATGAGCGAGCCATTCGCATGGCGCGCCAAGGTACCGCAGCCGAGGCATTGGCAAGCGCCTGTGGCCTGAGCCGGGCAGAGGCTGAGTTGGTGGTACGGTTTCATGCTGGTTCGGATGCGCGGCCCATGTCGGCCGAGGAGCGAGCTTGAGCGCAATTCTTGGGCTATGTGTAAACTCGCTGGCCCGCAAGATCCCTCGCCGATCACGATGGCGGATAGGGTGCAGCTTTATCCTCGCCGGACTGACATCCCCCGTGATAGCGAGCGATCTGGCCCTTGTCGAGCAGATTCGTCTGGCCGCCGAAACTCGTCTCAAGGCTCAGTGGCCTGGCCAAGATCTGCTGCTGGAGATAACGGAACCAGACCCTCGCTTGCATCTCTCTTCCTGCGAGGTGCCGCTGGTGGCGCAGCCCCTGCGGCCGGGTCCAATCCAGTCGGCCATCACCCTGTCCATCTCCTGTGCAGCGCCAAAACCGTGGCGGGTGTATGTCCCGGTGCGAGTGAGCGCGATGGGCGATGTACTGGTGGCGAGCCGCGCCCTGCCTGCCGGAACCGTACTGGCGGCGGAGGATGTGGTGGTCGCGCGACGCCGGATTACCGATCTTTCCTATGGCTATCTGCAACGGGCCGAGGCTGGAGTCGGCAGCATTCTGCGCCGTCCGGTGGCCCAAGGCGCAGTAATCCTTCCCAGCCTGTTGACACAACCAATGGCGGTACGGCGAGGGCAGCAGGTGCTGATCGAAGCCGTTCAGGGGCCAATTCGGGTTCAGGGCGCCGGAGAGATGCTGGCGGATGGCGCCCCAGGTGCACGGGTCAAGGTGCGCAATCTGGCCAGCGGCCGGGTAGTGGAAGGCTTGGTGCAGGTTGATGGCCGGATTCGTGTGGATTTCTAGTGTTCAGGAGGGTTTGAAGTATGGATAGGCAACGATACGTCGATGGCGCGCGCCTGACGCCGACCGCGCTCCTGGACATTCTGGCGGGATTGCAGGATTGCCTGGAGCGGGAAACGGATAGCCTTGTCCAGCCGGGTGCACCGGATCTGGACCGGATTGTGGTCGAAAAGGCCCGTTATCTGGAGGCGTTGACGTCCTTCGACCGGGCCGTGGGGGCGTTTGCTACCCGGCAGGATGCAGGAGGCCGTGATGTGGGGATGGTGCCGCGCTGGCTTGCGTCCCAGGGCATAACCGATGAGACGACGGCCGGGCAACTGCAATTGGCGCTGGAAACCTGCCAGCGCCTGAATCAGCGCAATGGCGCCGTGCTTATCGCAAGAGGACGCCAGGTCGCGTTCCAGCTTCAGGTATTGGGCGTATCCCTGGTCGCCCCCCTCTATGCAGCAGACGGCAGTGTTGTCGCGGCCGGACGAGGCCGACTGACCGACGGGCTGGCCTGAGGACGGCTGCTCGTCCATGTCAGACGGACGGATGGGGGGAAGAGGTGCTTATCCGATAGCAAGATCCGGCAGATCTTGAGGTCAGCCTCTGGCGATCCCTGGACCAGTGGCATTGTGCAATGGGCGCGGAAAGCAGGCGCATGCTCTTCCCGCTGTGCGGCGTCGGTGCTAGGCTCGCTGCCCCGCACGCCCGATCTCCGGTCCGTTCCATGCCGCGTCTGAATCCCGAACAGCATGAAGCCGTGCACCACCTGGATGGCCCCTTGCTGGTGCTGGCCGGCGCCGGCAGCGGCAAGACCCGCGTCATCACCCGCAAGATCGTCCATCTGTTGAGCCAGCAAACCCTGGCGCGCAACGAGGTGATGGCCGTTACCTTCACCAACAAGGCAGCGCGTGAAATGCGCTCGCGGGTGAGCGAACAATTGCGTGGCCGCCCGGCCCGCCCGCCCTGGATCAGTACCTTCCACAGCCTGGGCCTGCGCCTGCTGCAACAGGAAACCCGTGCGGCGGGTCTGAAGGCGGGGTTTTCCATTTTCGCCACCGACGACAGCCGTGGTCTGCTGCGCGAGCTGACGCGCCAGGAGATGGAGATCGGCGATGCCGAACTGCAGGCCCTGCACAACCGCGTGTCCGCCTTCAAGAACGAGCTCATCAGTCCCGAGGCGGCACTTGCCGCCGCCGAGGACGAGGACGGCTTGCGCGCCGCCAAGCTCTATGGCGACTACGAGCGCCATCTGCGCGCCTATAACGCGGTGGATTTCGACGACCTGATCGCCCTGCCGGTGCGGCTGCTGGATGAGGACGAGGCTCTGCGCAGCCGCTGGCAGGAGCGTGTGCGCCACCTGCTGGTGGACGAATACCAGGACACCAACGCTGCCCAGTACCGGCTGCTCAAGCGCCTGGTGGGCCCCGAGGCGCGCCTCACCGTGGTGGGTGACGACGACCAGTCGATCTATGCCTGGCGCGGCGCCCGTCCCGAGAACCTGAACCTGCTGCAAAGCGATTTCCCGCATTTGCGCGTGATCAAGCTGGAGCAGAACTACCGCTCCACCACCCGCATCCTGCAAGCGGCGAACGCCCTCATCACCCACAACAGCCATCTGTTCGAGAAACGCCTGTGGAGCCGGCTGGGGGAAGGCGAGCGGATCCAGATCCTGGCCTGCGCGGACGGCGAGGACGAGGTGCGCCGGGTGGTCGGCGAGCTGCTGCAGCACCGCTTCCGCCACCGCACCCGCTACGCCGACTATGCCATCCTCTATCGCAGCAACCACCAGGCACGGCCCTTCGAGCGCGCTCTGCGCGAGCAGCAGATTCCCTATCGCATCACCGGCGGATCCTCGTTCTTCGACGCCGCCGAGGTGCGCGACCTGCTGGCCTATCTGCGCCTGCTGCAAAACCCGGACGATGATGCCGCCTTCCTGCGGGTGATCAACGTGCCGCGGCGCGAAATTGGCGCTGCCACCCTGGAAAAGCTGGCCGGCTATGCTCAGGCGCGGGGCGTGAGCCTGCTCACGGCATCCAGCGAGATGGGCCTCACCCATCATCTCTCGGAACGGGCGGTGGATCGGCTGCACACCTTTGCCGAATGGATGGGTCGCATGCAGCGGATTGCCCACGAGGAGGACGCGCCCACCTGCCTCAAGCGCCTGCTGGAAGGCATCGATTACCTGAACTGGCTGGGGGAAAGCGACAAGAATCGCCGGGCCGTGGAACGCCGCCAGAAGAATGTGCATGAACTGGTGGACTGGTTCGCCCGCCTGCAGACCCGCTGGGAAGACGAGGCGACCCTGGAGCGGCTGCTCGCCCACATCAGCCTGGTGGGCATGCTCGACCGACAGGAGGAATCGGACGCCGACGAGGTCCAGTTGCTCACCCTGCACAGCGCCAAGGGCCTGGAGTTCGACCACGTCTACCTGGTAGGCATGGAGGAAGACTTGCTGCCCCACCGCAACAGCCTGGAGGCGGGCAGCCTGGAGGAAGAGCGGCGTCTGGCCTATGTCGGCATCACCCGTGCGCGCCAGACCCTGACGCTGACCTACGCCGGCCAGCGGCGCATGGGCGGAGAAGAAGTCGAACGCGAACCGAGCCGGTTTCTGGAAGAGCTGCCGGCCGAGGTCATCGACTGGATCCGCCCCACCGACGCCAGCGATGCCGCCACCCGCCAGGCCCGCGGCCGTGCGCATCTGGATGCCCTCAAGCAAATGCTGGCACGGGAGGAGTAGCCTGCCGCCATGACGCAGCGCAGGATCGCGCCGCCGGCATCAGCGGCTTGAGCGGCTGATGGCGAGTCATCGGAAAAGTATAGGGATTTGGGTTCCTACGGCCTGAATGCTGCGGTTCAGCGGCGGACCTTCCGCTGCGACCATTTGCTGGACCGCGGCATTGCACGGCCGCCCTTCACTCCCGCGCCACTACGGTGTCGTACAGCCCGTATTGCGCCAGCCCCGGGTGGCTTTCGATGCCGGTGTAGCGCAGCGAGGCATCTTCGTACCGTCGGAAGGCGAACGCCGCCTGGTTCATCTGCTCGGTGTTGAACACCTTGAGGCGCACCAGCAGGTGGAAGTCCTGCACGGTCAGGCCGGTGACGGCCAGAAACAGGTCGGGTTCCAGCTTGGTGATCACGTCGCGCAGCGTGTTCTCGCGGAAGTCGGTCAAGTACATGAACGCCGGGATGCGCGTGGCGAACTTGATCAGCTTCTCCTGCACCAGCTTGCGCTTGGATTTGTATTCTTTCTCCTCGTCGGAGAGTTCCTTCTTCTCCTTAGCCGACAATTCCTGCACCTTGGCCTTGCTTTTGAGTGCCTTGAGCAAGTCCACATTCATCTGATCGAGATAACCTTCCTCGAGCCTGACGCGTTGGAACTTAACTCGTCAAGCTGCGTGGTTAGCCAAGACTAGGCAGAACTCCTTCTGGCCCCTCGCTCACACTATCTGCGCTGCCGGTACCAGTAGCATCGTCGTCATCCGTTTGATCTTGGCCACGCAACCCGATTAACAAATGCAACGGCAACGGAAGACGGTAGTGCCGGCAAGCGACGATAATCAATGGCCACCAACCATATTTGACGGCTGAGAGATCCACAAAGTGCTTGGTTTCCTCACACTCACCAAACACCTGCGCTAAATAATCGTGTGCCGAGGTGTTGAGAGAAAGGTTGGCAAGCATAGCCCCATGAGCATCGCTGTCTTTGTACAGATGATCCTCAGAGCGCTCGTCTGGATACCATAACTGGTATGTGCAGTGCGGCATCAACTCCTGGACCTGGGCGACCTTACTGTAAAGCTGATTGTCTTGCAGGAGTGCGGCCCAAAGCGCGATGAACGGGTAGAAAATGCTCCCACTCGTCGCGTTCTTGCGGTAGTCATCATCGCGCGATTTCGGATGCTCAAGAAGTTCCGTGTAGGAGCACAAGACGCTCGGATATCTCGAATGTGCTTCGTATGAAAATTTGGCCCGAGCCAGCATCTCGCCAAGCCAACTCAGAATGAAATCGTGGTTGCCACCGTCGATGACGAGAGCCAAGAGCGCTATCGATATGTCAATTGCCTGCTCATCCTTCAATGGCAACAACAACACCGGGTTGTTATTGATAAGTGCCTTGATCGCTTCCAGGTATCCTTGGATCTCGCCAAGCATCTGTTCCCTTGCGGTGGATTCATCCTCAGAGCACCGCTGTACGCCCCAGAACGTCCAAAGCGCGTCAACGCCAAATCGGCCAAGGATATCAAAGAGTTTTAAATTTACATCCAAGCTGCATGAGCCCCTAACAGCGGATGACACGGCGTGCAGTTTGTCCGCATAAGGCAGAACATTAACGCGCAGGAACTCACTGCAAATCTGGTGGTATGCCGTGAAGATTGATGAGAGGGCGGCCTGCATATCTCGTGTCGTCTTATTGTCCTTTCCCGCTTGAAGCTTCGCGACACTCCACGCATGAAGAAGCGTAAGCTCGCCAGATCGATATGCAGCTTCTATGTTTTTTGCATCGCGGGCCCAGCCATATAGAATCCAGAGGCAAATGCTCATCTGTCTCATTGACATGACCCGCTGCGCATCACTCAGTTCATCAACCGTAGAAAGCAACTGGACAAGCTGCGCGAAATGGCGGTACGAAACATCCGGCTCATCGAGCATCGCAAGGGATTTGCGAAGATGGGAGCGCGCATGATCGGGAAGTAATTCCTCCCGTAGAAAGCTGGACTGAATAAATGCAGCGAGCTTGTCGCCGTTCCACTCCTCAAATGTGATGTTGTCCTTTGTGTTTTTCTCAATGAAGCCTGTGACGAGCGAGCGAACCGGCTCCCTCACGTCACCGCCCAGCGCAATACAGATAACAATGTCCTTGCCGCGATGTTCGGCGGGCAGCCGGTTGGGGATATAGGAATCGATAATTTCATTCAGCGACGGACGGAGCGACTGCTCGGAGTCCCCGTCCCAGCCCCCGCGCGTAAGATCGCCCGGCTTGATCGAGAAAAGATAAACCTTCTCCGCGCCACCATCCAGGCTTCCGACCGCTCCTACGTCAACACCGTCCTGCCGGGTTCCCCGCGCAGGCCGGGAGTAGACGTTAAGCCCAAGCTGGCTGAGAAGATCCGGCAGAACCGCGTCAAGTTCGTCGCGCTCTTTTAGAGCAGAAAGATATTCCTTGATGATGAGTTTCATGTGCGGAAGCGCTCCGCACGAAAAACACGCAACATGTAGTTCAGGCCATGCTCGTCAAGGTTCTCCATCCTTGGAATTTCCATTTCCACGCTATGGCTTGCCAGGGGTATCTCCATCCGGCGCGGCGGACCATCACCGCCACGAACGTAGTTGATGGATTTTCGGCCATAAAGCAGCGTGCTCCTCGGAAAGAGGTTGAGAAATACAGAGCGTTTCTCCGCTTCTTTCATCGATGCCGCAGACAATTCCGACATATAGCGTCGATAGGCTTCCCTGTGTGCTTGGGCGGGATGCAATGCTGCAAGAGCAGGAACTCCCCTCAATGTTTCAAGGTACGTTGCGAGTGCCGCCAGTGACTTGTCGAGCGTTTCCTTCACTTTCCCAGTTTCCTGCTGCGTCTGAGCCTCGACATGCTCCCGTGCGCTGCCCGTGTAATTCATTAGCAGAGGATCGAACAGCAACTCGCCTAGATGCTCCAGAGTTTCATCGTCAGGTGCCAGCCGCATGAGTGAAATCAGGATGCTCACGGCAGTAACCGGTTTGAAAAATAAATAACCGATGGCTTTCCGTGCGATGAACACCATATGCATGAAGTCTTTGGTCGTCAACTCAGCCGCATCGACATCAATCAGCAAGTTCCCGTCATGAACTCTTCCGACAATGTCGTGCACGCTCTCACACAAGACGCGCGCGCCATTCAAAAACCAGCGCGTTGTCACCTTGCTTAGCAAAGTCTTGTTCGACAGTATCTCACTCGCAGCGCTGTCAAAAACCTCGATCGTCATTTTTCCCGTGTGCAGAAGCAGGAGCTCCTCCAGAAAGAGGAGCGCCTTGTCCGGCAGAGTCTCTTTCAGAAGAGTTGCGATACCGAAGTCGATATTGTCGAGCGTGCACTTGGTGGGCTTGACGCGCTTGAGGTGTCCAAGGATCACGTCCAGGAGCGGCGCTGGAATATCTTTGGTCTCAAAGCCAAGAATCGCTGAACCAGCGTGAAGTGCGTACTCACCGCCCTTGGCGAGTGCGTTATCAATCAACGTGATCACCTGCGCTTCCGTTGTCTTGTCCTGCTGATAGAACTTGAACGCGGACCTAATTACACTCGCCAGGATTTCGTCGTCATTCTCGGTGGCCGATTTCTCAAGGCCTGCAAGCGCTTCTTCCGGCACGCTTGCCCCCTTGGGCCACTCTATGCGCGATAGGGAGAAAACCGCGCGCTGGCGCAAAACCTTCGCTGGATGTTGGGTAAGACGAAGCACTTCCGCTAAGAAATGTGGATTGTCCATTCGCGAGCCGGCTACAACAGTTGCCGGGAAAATATCCGCAAAATTTTCGTGTTCACTCTCGATGAGTGTCATCGCTTCCAGCGGCCGCGCAGGGTCTTTTTCGCAATGCGCGATATAGCCATCAAATATTATTCCGGCTACCATGTCTTGGCCCGCAGCTTTGTGAAGATGTAGCACGCACTGCATGACATCTCTCAGCGGCGCATTGATGTACGGTAGGGCCTTTTCAAAAATACGGCATGTCATGAAAAAGTTAGTGCCGCCTTCTTGCTTGTTTTCAAGTTTCAAGAATTCAGCGACCACGTTAATATGGCCGTCGTTGTGGAGGTCAGCGATCTCCAGCGACAAATTCTCACGTTCATCCGGTGCTAGATAGCTCTTGTAGGCAGCGTTAAGAAAATCTCCGCTCTTGGAAGAGGAGATCAATATTTCCTTGCGACTTTCTTCGTCAGCCATTGCTACATCTACTAGGAAAGGTCTGAACAATCCGCCGTGAACATCATTAAGCTTGCCCGCCTGCTCATGAAATTTGCTTCAAACATACCTGGGTTACAAGCTCGCAAGATAGCATATCGTCATCGGCGGGTAGGTCTTTGCCGGAATAAAAAATCTCGTGCTTTCCGTCGCGAGCAAAGAGCGGATCATTTCCTTGACTAGTTGATCGATGTTCACGTGGGACCCCTGGCGTCAGGCGCCACCATAGCAAGCTGCGACCGACTTTCAAATGCAACGACGCCGCAGGGAAGCGCCAGCCATCGCCCGAGGCGGTCTTGACTTTGGGCAAGATGGTGATCGTCGGAAGATGTTTACGACATACCAGTGAGCCCGTTGGACTCAATAATCCGAATCACCGCTATTTCTTTTCCTCAGGGCGTCCAAACGGGGTGATTGTGCTGGATCAATCGGCAGGCCATCGAGATAGCAAACGCTGCGCCCCGCCAGTGCGGGGATACGTTCGCCGGGGGTGAGGATGCCGGCCAGGTTGAGTGGATCGGCGGCGGACAGCGTCACGCGCTCCCCGGCCGGTGCCTGGCGCGCCACATCGCGCAACAGCCCGGCCGCCTCCGGCAGGGCGAACTGTTCCCCGGCAATGCCTTCGATGAAGCGCCCGCCCAGCACCTCGCCCTGGGCTTCCAGCCGCCACAGCACATAGAGCAGCTCGCGCCAGGGCGGCAACGGCGATTCCCGCGCCAGCAGGGTCTTGAACACCACGCCATAGCGGCGCAGCAGCGTCCGGGCCACCTGTTCCAGCGTCTCCAAGGGCTGGGTGGGAAATCGTGCCGGCGCGGTATCCGGCAGCGCCATCGGCCGCAGGCGCGACCAGCGCCCGGCCCGTGCCAGCGGACTGTGCATGTTGTCCCTGCGACCGCCCATCAGCCGTCCGGGACGGCGCGCCCCCGCTGTCCGCCGCCGGAATCCCGCGAAACCATCGGCGGTGATCAGTCCCCAGCCGACCAGTTCCGCCAGCGCCGTCTCCAGATGGGCGGGCAACAGGCGACTGTCCAGAGCGAGTTCCTCAAAGAACAGCGCGCCCTGGGTGTCGAGCAGGTCCAGTACCGACCGCGCTGCGCCGGACAGTGGTAGCCGTGCCGGATCGCTCGGGGGCGCGAGGCGCCGCCAATGGGCCAGTTGCGCCCGCGGCAGCAGAGCAAGCGGGATCT
>JBATEM010000051.1:0-4594 GCA_049664005.1 Candidatus Macondimonas sp. | reverse complement strand
ATGTTCGACCACCCGGCGCGCCTGCATTCCTACGAGATCGTCGCCGCCGTCCACGCCGCCCTGACCTGAGCCCAATCCCAACCCGAGCGGGCAAGGTCCGGCTGGACGCGCGATGATTCCGTTTTCTGTGGCCTGTCCTTTCAACATGCAGCATCAGAAAATGAGGAATGCCGCGCGCAGCGGGATGTGGTGATCCGGCTGGGCGCCGGGCTTTTGCGAACTGGCAGGGATGTCACCACGACTTCGACGGAGAACCTCCATGGCGCGGCATATTGAACGACATCTGGTGGCGCGGATTGGCTGGCTGAGGGCCGCCGTGCTGGGCGCCAATGACGGCATCGTCTCGACCGCCAGCCTGATCGTCGGTGTGGCGGCGGCGGGCACCGGGCGTCAGGCGGTGCTGGTGGCGGGTTTGGCCGGGCTGGTGGCCGGGTCCATGTCGATGGCGGCCGGCGAATATGTCTCGGTGAGTTCGCAGTCCGACACCGAGGCGGCCGATCTGGAGCGCGAACGCGGCGAACTGGCCGCCAATCCCAAGGCCGAGCGTGAAGAGCTGGCTCAGATCTATGTGAGCCGCGGCCTTGATCTCGCGCTCGCGCACCAGGTGGCCGACAAGCTGATGGCCGGCGACGCGCTGGCTGCCCATGCCCGCGACGAGCTGGGGATTTCCGAGCACACCATGGCGCATCCGGTGCAGGCCGCCCTGACCTCCGCAGCCACGTTCTCGGTTGGCGCCGCCTTGCCGTTGGCCGTCGCCGCCGTCGCGCCAGTGAACGGCCTGACTTGGGCGGTGAGCGCCGCTTCGCTCGCCTTCTTGGCCCTGTTGGGGGCGGTAGGCGCTCAGGCGGGTGGCGCTGGCGTGGTCAAGGCGACCGTGCGGGTGACCTTCTGGGGTGCCTTTGCCATGGCACTGACCGCGGGCGTCGGCGCGCTGTTCGGCGTGGCGGCGGGATAGGATCAAGCACACAGCCCATGAACCCAGGCATCCTCGCCGCGCTCGCCGCCGCCGCGCTGTTTGGCGCGAGCACACCGCTGGCCAAGCGCATGCTGGAACAATCCAGCCCCGCCTTGCTCGCCGCCCTGTTGTACCTGGGCTCAGGGATTGGCCTCTGGCTGCTGCGCCGGGTTCGTCGGCAAGCGGCCGGCTCACTGGCGCCCGGGGAATGGCGCTGGCTGGGCGGCGCCATTCTTTGCGGTGGGGTCATCGCGCCGGTGCTGCTGATGGCGGGGCTGGCCGCGATGCCGGCCTCCGGTGCGGCGCTGCTGCTCAACGCCGAAGGCGTCTTGACGACGCTGCTCGCCTGGTTCGTCTTCAAGGAATCCTTCGATCGGCGCATTGCCTGGGGCATGCTCGCCATTACGGCCGGGGCGGTGATCCTGAGCTGGCCCGCCGGACGGGTGGAATTCGCCAGCCTCTGGCCGACGGCCGCCGTGTTGGGCGCCTGTCTCGGCTGGGCGCTCGACAACAACCTGACACGCAAGGTGGCGATCGGCGATGCGGCCTGGATCGCGATGGTCAAGGGCCTGACGGCGGGGGTGACCAACCTCGGCCTGGCATTTGCCCTCGGCGCCGCATGGCCAGGGGCGGGCGTGGTGCTGGGCGCCATGACGCTGGGGTTTTTCAGTTATGGCGCCAGCCTCACCCTGTTCGTGGTGGCCTTGCGACATCTGGGCACAGCCCGCACCGGCGCCTATTTTTCGTTGGCGCCCTTCGTGGGCGCGGTGCTGGCGCTGGGATTGCTCGATGAACCCCTCACCTCGACCTTGCTGCTGGGCGGCGCGCTGATGGCGGTGGGCGTCGCGCTGCATCTCACCGAGCGTCATGCTCATGCGCATCGCCACGAGCCGCTCGAACACAGCCATGAGCACGTCCATGGGATCGGTGATCCGCACCATGAGCATGTGCATGCGGTTCCCGTTCCACCCGGCACGCGCCACACCCATTGGCATCGCCATGCGCCCTTGCAGCACGCCCACGCCCATTACCCGGATGCCCACCACCTGCATGCTCACTCACACAGCGAGACCAGCGCCAAGGATGCGGGCAATGGGATCGATGCCTGAACAGGCTGATGCAGGCATGGCGAACTTGTGCCTCTGAACTTGCCCATGGGTCGGTCAGAACCAGAGCCGGAGGCCGGCGACCAGCGCCGTATCGGCAACCGCCTCGTTCTCCGCCCGCGCCAGATCGGCGGTCTCGCCATATTTGCGGGTCCACTCCAGGCCCACATAGGGCGCCAGTTGACGGCGGATCTCGTAGCGCAGGCGCAGACCCAGCACCACTGAATCCAATCCTTCCCCGACGCCGAAGGCGGACACCCGTTCACCCGCCACCGCGGTCTCGAAGCGCGGTTGCAACACGAGGCGCTGGGTCAGCAACAACTCGTATTCCGCTTCCAGGTTCGCCGACACCCCGCCCGCATCGCTCAGGCGCACATTGGCGTCCACTTCAAACCAGCCGGGCGCCAGCCCCACGAGACTCGCCACCACCGAGTAGCGCTCGGCGTCGATCCGCTGGGTGCCGACCCCCAGTTGCAGATCCCAATACGGGGCGATGAGTCGGCCGAAGGACACATCCAGCCGTTCAATTTCACTGCCGGCGCCTTCCAACCGCTGCCTCCCTTCGGTATTGAGCCACAGCCGATTCACGTCGCCGCCGAGCCAGCCGAGCGCTTCCCAGCCCAGGGTGTTCGGCCCCTCGTTGTTGCTGTACTCGAGTCGATCGATGAGCAGAAACCCGTAACGCGCATCATCGTCGATGGGATCGGGCCAAGCCGGCGGCACATCGCCAGCGCCGGGTACGGCTGCAGCCAGCGGCGCCGACAGGAGCAACGCGCACAAGGCCAGGGGGAGACGCATAAGCTTCATGGCCGGTCCCCTCAAGACACCCGCACGACGCGAAACATGCCCAGTTCCATGTGGTACAGGAAATGGCAGTGGAAGGCCCAGCGGCCGGGCGCGTCGGCGTTGACCAGCGCGCTGAGGCGCTCCGCCGGCTTGACGCTGATGGTGTGCTTGCGGGGAATGTGGGGGCCCTGGCCATTTTCCAGCTCCATCCACATGCCGTGCAAATGGATGGGATGTTCCATCATGGTGTCGTTCACCAGGATCAATCGCAGCCGTTCGCCGTGGCTGAATTCCACCGGGCCGCTGACTTCGGTAAATTTCTGACCATCGAAGGACCACATGTAGCGCTCCATGTTGCCGGTGAGATGGAGCTCCAGTTTCCGTGTCGGCGGCCGTGGATCGAAGTCATGTGCCAGCCGGCGCAGATCGGTATAGACCAGGACCCGGTGGCCCACATCGGCCAGGCCGGTGCCGGGCTCGCCCAGTCGGTTGCGCTGTACCTCGGCGATGCTGGCATTCCCCGGTCCGTGCCGATCCGGTCCGTGGCGCGCGACGACCGGCCCCGTTTCATATCCCATCCCATGGGGTGGAGCCGGTCTGTCGCCGGGCATCGCATGGCCGGCATGGGGATCGACGCCGGTCGCCGCGCTGTCCTGCGCGGCAGCGTCCTGCATCGGCATGCCATGCATGGCCATGCCCATGTCCGTCATGGTGCGCAGCGGGCGCTTCCGCAATGCCGGCAGCGGCGCACTCAGGCCCGGTCGGGGCGCCAAAGTGCCGCGCGCATAACCGCTGCGATCCATGCTCTCGGCGAACACGGTATAGGCCCGATCCTCGGCGGGCTGGACCACCACATCAAAGGTTTCGGCCACACCGATCTGCAGTTCATCCACCTCCACCGGCGCCACGTTCTGGCCATCGGCCTGCACCACGCTCATGGGCAGGCCCGGAATGCGGACATTGAAATAGGTCATGCTCGCGGCATTGATCAGCCGCAATCGCACCCGCTCGCCCGGGCGGAACAATCCGGTCCAGTTGGCATCCGGGGCCTGGCCATTGAGCAGGTAGGTATAGCTGTGTCCCGTCACATCGGCGATGTCCGCCGGGCTCATGCGCATGGCGGCCCAATCCAGGCGATCGCGCACGGTGGCGGCCCAACCATCGGCTGCCACATCCCGGAAAAAATCGCCGGCGGTGCGCTGCTGGAAGTTGTCGAAGTCGCTTTGCTTTTTGAGTTTGGCCATCACGTGATGCGGATTGTCGAACATCCAGTCGGACAGCACGATCACATGTTCACGATCAAAGGCGACCGGATCCTCACCTGCCGGGTCGATGATGATGGGGCCGTAGAGGCCCAGTTGCTCCTGCATGCCGCTGTGGCTGTGATACCAATACGTCCCGCTTTGACGCACTGGAAAACGGTAGCTAAAGGTCGTGCCCGGGGGGATGCTCGGGAAACTCACGCCGGGAACGCCGTCCATCTGGAAGGGCAGCAGCACGCCATGCCAATGGATCGAGGTGTCCTCCGTCAGCGCGTTGTGAACGCGGATGGTGAGGTCCTCGCCCTCTTTCAGCCGAAGCAAGGGACCGGGCGCGCTGCCATTGAGCGCCACCATTCGAGCGATGCGCTGGCCGATGGCCACATCTTGCCGATGGACGCGCAGGTCGATCGGCTCACCGGCCGCCCGCAAGGACTGCGGGCCCGCCATGCCCCAGGTGGCCGCGCGCGCGTAAGCCGGCAGCAGGG
>JBATEM010000050.1:0-4735 GCA_049664005.1 Candidatus Macondimonas sp. | reverse complement strand
GACGTCTATCTGGACAACAGCGTGACGATCGCCTGACCGTTATTTTGCTTCGATGAATAGGGGAGAGGCCGGAGTTGTCCGGCCTTTTTTATGGGAAACGCCGGTTGCGGGGAAAATGCGGGGCGCGCCAGGGATCCATCGCGGTACAACCGGAATGTGCTTTGCCGGGCGCGATGGTGGGCCAGGGTTAATGGATGCCGCTTTGAAATTGGGGCGGGAGGTTGCTTGTTCCGCTCAAGCTTCCAGTTGTTCGGCGATCAGCCGGGCTTGACGCTCACGCTCATCCGGCGCGCGGGGACCACGAATAAGCTGGATGGGTTTGGACAGGATCTGGCCGATCAAGCCAAGCAGATCGCCGCGCCGACGGGGCAGCACATGGATATGGCAATGCGGGACGGTCTGGTGAGCGGCCCGCCCTTCGTTGACGGCGAAATGGATGCCATCCGGGGCAAGCGGGCTGCGCCGCATGGCCTGGGCGATGCGGTTGGCCGTTTCCAATAGGTGTGCCCGCAAGGCGGGGGACAAATCCGCAAGCTGTTCGCCATGGGTCTTGGGCATCACCAGCACATGACCCGGTCGCAGGGGGAAGACATCCATCAAGGCCAGGCAGACATCATCCTCGAAGACGCGGCTGGCAGGAAGTTCCCCCGCGACGATGCGGCAGAAGATACAGTTGGGGTCCTGTGGCAGGGTGGTTTGACTCATGATTATTGGGCCGCGCTTTCCTGGCTATCCAGCGCCACCAACAGATCGCAGGGGATCTGTCCCAGCAGGCTTTTGCCCACCGAGCCACCCCACCAGCGGGCCAGCGCGCCGCGATGGCGATGACCCACGACAATCAGATCCGCGCCATATTCCCGGGCCACGGCGCCGATCCGCTCAACCGGCTCACCGAATTCGATGCGGGTCTGCACCGCCAGACCCAAGGCGACTATGTCCTTGGCCCCTTCTTCCAGGGTCCGGCGCGCCGGCGCCTCCAGTGCGTCGGTCATTTCCGGGGTCACCACGGTTTCGGCCATTGTGAGGCCGGTGGGAATGCCCACCACGGCCAGGAGACAGACTTCGGCCTGGCAGATCTGAGCCAGCTGCGTCCCCTGGTGGAGTACGGCGCGGCCTTCGGGGGAGCCGTTATAGGCGAGCAGGATCCGGTGATACATGGCGCGTCTCCCGGGTTCGGCCCATCAGCCAGGCCGGCCCCATAGCCACAAGGAACAACACAGACACGAGTATAAAACCTTCCCGGTAAGCCAAGGTATTGGCCTGAGCGTATATCACCCGCCCCAGAAAATCCGCCGCATATCCCTGGGCCAGATCACCAGGGGCGCCGCCGGCTTGAGATAGCTCAGTCATGCGGTCCATGAGCGCCTGGGTCGAGAGGTTGCCACTGGTCTGGGTTGCGGTCATTGCGTCCACCATGAAGGCGGTGCGGCGCTCCATGAACACGGTCAGCACATTCACCCCGAGCGCGCCTCCCAGTTGGCGCAGGAAGTTGACGGTACCGGAACCCTGGGCAATTTTCTGCGGATCCACGGCGCGCAGGGAGCCCGCGGTCAGGGCCGGCATGACCAGCCCCAGGCCGATTCGCCCCAGGGCGATGGCGCAGGCCAGGAAGGCAAAAGAGGTGTTGGCGTCCACATCGCGCAGCAACCAGAAGGACAGCGCGAACACGGCCAGTCCGCCCAGTACGGGATAGTGGGGTGGCAGCCGATCGGAAAGCCGTCCCGCCAAGGGGAAGATCACGGCCAGCACCAGGCCAGCGGGCATCAGCAACAGCCCCGAACGCGTTGCGGTAAAGCCCTGGATGGTTTGGACGAAGACCGGGATCAGGTAGGTCGAGCCGAACAGCCCGGCGCCATAGATGAGGGTGACGCCAGCGGCCGCTGCGAACTGGGGGTTGCGGAACAGGCTGAAGTCGAGAAGCGGATGGAGGCATTGCCGTTCCCAGAACACCAGGCCGATCAAGGCGGCGAGGGACAGCAGCAGCGTCAGTCCGGTTGGCAGTTCGCTCCAACCCCAGCGTTGCCCATTGGCGAGTGCGGTCAGCAAGGGAAAGAGTGCAAGCACGATCAACACCAGGCCGATCCCATCCAGGGGCCGTCGTGGCACGTCGCGCTCGGGTCCGGGCAGCAGCACACTGGCCAGTCCCATGCCGATCAGACAGAACGGCAGGGTCATGAAAAACACATAGCGCCAACTCAGATTGTCCACCAGGATGCCGCCCAGCGTGGGGCCCAGTGCCGGGGCCAGCACGACCCCGATGCCGTAGATGCCCATGGCCTGACCGCGCTTGTCGGGCGGAAACACGCTGAAGATCACCATCATGGCCAGGGGCTGGGTGAGGCCTGCGGCGCCGCCTTGCAGGATGCGGGCAAAGATCAAGGTCTGCTCGTTGGGGCTCAGGCCGCCCAGTATGGAGCCCACGGAGAATGTGCCGATCGCGATCAGAAAGGCCCCGCGCTGCCCGAAGCGTCCCACCATCCAGGCGTTGGCCAGCATGGTGGAGGTCATGGCGGCGAGGAATCCCGTGGACATCCATTGCGCTTGGGTGGCGCTGATGCCGAACGCGCCCATGATGTCGGGGATGGCGACGTTGACGATGGTGGACGACAGCACGGTGGAGATGGTGCCGGTCATGACGGTGAGTGTGGCCAGCCAGCGGTAGGCTGGCCCATAGCGGGCGCCGAGGCGGGCCAGTTCGGAGGCTTCAGTGCTCAATGGCGATTTCCACCATCATGCCCGGCCGCAATCCGCTTTCGGGCTGGTCGAGTTCGACGCGAATGGGCAGGCGCTGGGTGATCTTGGTGAAGTTTCCGCTCGGGTTGGGATTGGGGATGAGCGCGAACTGACTGGTGGCAGCCTGGCCAAGCGCGCTGACATGACCGGTATACGTCCGGCCGGGATAGGCATCCACGCGGATCTGTACCGGCGCGCCCAGCTTGACGCTGCCGATGCCGGTTTCCTTGACGTTGGCCTCCACCCGGATCGTGCGCGGGTCATGCATCATCAGCAATCGACGGCCAGGTACGGCATATTCCCCCGCATTGGCGAAGGTCTCATCAATGACGCCCGCGACAGGGCTGAGCAGGGACAGCTTGCTGCGCTCCAGGCGTTGTTGCGCCAGGGCCGCTTCGGCTTGTGCAATGGCCGCGTCCATCTCACCCAGTTCATGTTCCAAGACATCAATGGATTTGGCCTCTGCCTGGGCCTGCGCCACGCCCGCCTGCGCCACAGCGAGCTGCGCTTGGGCTTCGTGGGTGGATTCCTCGGCCGCCAGGCGCTGATTCTTGATCTGATCCCAGCTTTGCACGCTGATGACCTGATCAGGGACCAAGGCATCGGCCCGCTCGGCATTGCGGCGGGCAAGATCCATGCGCGTCTTCTGAACCGCCAGGCTGGCTTGGGCGCTGCGCAGTCGCGAGGCCGCCATGGCATTTTGCGCGGCGACCGCCTCGCGCTGCTGCCCGATGCGGGATTGCAAAGTCGCCCGTGCCGCGCGCAGTTTCTCCAGTGCGGCCTGGTTCTCGGCCACCGCCACGGTTGCCGTGGCGTCATCCAGTTGGACCAGCAGTTCGCCGGCTGTCACGACCTGACCTTCGGTGACATTGAGGGCCACGATGCGACCGGCCCGTTCGCTGCTTATCGTGATCATGTCGGCCGCTACGCGGGCGTCGTTGGATTGGGTCAGTGTGAGCTGCCGGTGGATCCAGTGCCCGGTCCAGGCCAGCAGCAGAATCACGGCCAGCAGCAGAATCACGGCGAGCAGCGCAACCGCAAGGCGGCCATTGCGGCGACGGGGGCGGGGTGCGGCGGTGGCGTCTGTCATGGCTGCGGCTTTTCAATGCGTGATGAATGGCGGGGCTTGGTGGACAACTGGTCGGCATTGGCCAGAATCCTGTCGAGAACGTCTTGAAATTCGGTGATCTGTTGCTGATCCAGGCCGGCCAGCATTTCCCGACGTAACGCGCGGGCGATGGCATCCACCTCGTTCAAGGCAAGCAGACCCTCGGCGGTGAGCAACAGATGCTTGGCGCGCCGGTCTTGGGGATCGGTGCGGCGTTCCACCAGGCGTCTCGCTTCCAGGTCGTCGAGAATGCGCACCAGGCTTGCGCCTTCGATGCCGATCGACTGGGCCAGGGCAATCTGCGCGATGCCATCTCCCAGACGCCGCAAGTGCAACAGAGCCAGCCAGCGGGCTTGGCTGAGCCCACTGTCCCGCAGGCGTTCATCCAGCAATTGCCGCCAGCGCCGCGCTGATTCAGCCAGTCGCAGCCCAACCTGGTCGTGAAATACGGTCGCAGAAGTCTCGCTCATTTGATTAGAATACTAATTATTTGTTTTGCACTCAATAGTGCGGGAAGCAGGCGTGGAGCGTTCATTTGGCATCAAAACGCTTGACGTGGCGCGCCATGCTGTTAAAATCCCGAATCCACGAAAGCGGGAATAGCTCAGTGGTAGAGCACAACCTTGCCAAGGTTGGGGTCGCGAGTTCGAATCTCGTTTCCCGCTCCAGATTTGGGTGCGGCCGGCTCCGAAAAGTGCCGGCCGCATTGCATTTATCTTCCTCTGCGGGGATCATGGCTCATTCGAGCGATCCCCTTCTGTTTTCAAGGCTGGGTGGCAGAGTGGTCATGCAGCGGCCTGCAAAGCCGTGTACGTCGGTTCGATTCCGGCCCTAGCCTCCACCTCCCTCGATTGCCCGCGCTCACGCGTTTTCCATGGCGAGGAAGTGCGCGAT
>JBATEM010000049.1:0-2741 GCA_049664005.1 Candidatus Macondimonas sp. | reverse complement strand
CTGAGTGCTTGTACGCCGATTCACCCGCCCGCGCCGGGGGCCCTGCCTGCCCCAGGGCAGTTCCCCGATCTGGCGTCCCGGCGCCTGGAAGTGGTGGCTCAGGCCCTGGCGATGACCGGCCAGCCTTATCGGCCGGGCGGCATGGCGCCGGGCGGTTTCGATTGCAGCGGCCTGGTGACCTACGCCTATCGCCAAGCGGGATTTCGCTTGCCGCGCCGCGCCATCGACCAGGCCGAGCAGGCACGCAAGCTTCCTCCACGCGCATTGGCGCCAGGGGATCTGTTGTTTTTCCGCATCGACGGCGCGGTGTCGCACGTCGGGATCTACATGGGCGAGGGTCGTATGGTGCATGCCCCCTCCTCCGGAAAGAGTGTCCGAGTCGATGTCATCGACGCGAATTATTGGGCGCCCCGTTATGCAGGGGCGCTCACCATGGAGCGCCTCCTCGCGGATTCGTCGTGAGCCCAAAGGCCATGCCTCGCGCCCATGCAACACAAGCGTGACTGACCACAACCCCGTTTTGCGGCTATCTTTAAGAACCGGTTGAGCGCTTCCAGAGGAAATAACCATGGCTGCCACGTTTCCGTCCCAGGGCCACCAAATCGTCGTCATCGGCGGCGGCGCCGCCGGTCTGGCGGTCGCCTCCCGCCTGCTACGCCTGAACAACCGCCTCGACGTCGCGGTGATCGAGCCGGCTGAATTCCATTACTACCAGCCCGGTTGGACCCTGGTGGGCGGTGGTGTGTTTGCCGACACGTCCACCCGCCGCGCCATGCGTGGCCTGATGCCAATGGGGGCCACCTGGATCCAGGATGCGGTCAGCGTGATCGAGCCCGATCATCATCAAGTGGTGTTGGCGAATGGCGCGACTGTGGGCTACGACCATCTCATCGTTTGCCCCGGCATCATCTGCGACTGGGGCGCCATCGACGGGCTGGAAGAAAGCCTGGGGCAGAACGGGGTATGCAGCAATTACCGTTACGACATGGCCCCCTATACATGGGAGTGCATCCAGGGTTTCCAGGGCGGCAATGCCGTATTCACCGCCGCGCCCATGCCTTTCAAATGCCCTGGCGCGCCCCAGAAAATCCTGTATCTCGCCGCCGACCATTTCCAGCGCAAGGGGCAAAGTGCCGACCTGCACTATTACCTTGCCACGCCGGTGATCTTCGGGGTCCCTCCCTTTGCCCGCGCGCTGGAAAAAGTCGCCGATCGCTACGGCGTAAATCGGCATTACCAACACCAGCTGGTGGCGGTGGATGGGCCTGCCCGGCGTGCCACATTCGAAGCCACAGCGGGCGACGGTCAGAAGACCCGCGTAGAGCAGGCTTTTGATTTGCTGCACGTCACCCCACCCCAGCGGGCCCCGGATTTCATCCGCCAAAGCTCCCTGGCCAATGCGGCCGGCTTTGTGGATGTCGACAAGTTCAGCCTGCGCCACGTGAAATACCCCAATATCTACGCCCTGGGGGATGTGGCCGCCACACCCAATTCCAAGACCGCCGGCGCGGTGCGCCAGCAAGCGCCCGTGGTGGTGAAGAATCTTCTGGCCCAGATGCGCGGCAAGGAACCGACCCATCGCTACGACGGCTACGGCACCTGCCCGTTGACCACCGCCAACGGCAAGGTCATGCTGGCGGAGTTCGTCTATGACGGCGTGGTCACGCCCACCTTCCCGCTTGATCCCTATGTGGAGCGTCGCAGCATGTGGTGGCTGAAGACCAGCCTGTTGCCGTTCCTGTATTGGGAAATCATGTTGCGGGGCTATGAGATCAATGTGCCCCATCACCGGGCCCGCAACTATCCCGAACCGGCCTGAAGGCGGTGTGCCCGCCCGGCGATCCGGAGAAAATGACCGCCTGGATGAAGCTTCGATAGCTTCAATCTATTTCCGATTAATATTTTTTTCATTTCATTTATCCCAATGGGTTTCTTAGAATGGAACCCGTATCCCGGTTTTATCCATAAGGAGTTCCTGCCATGAGCGTTCTGGTCACCCAACCCGCCCCCGACTTCACCGCCGCCGCCGTCATGCCCGATGGCAGCATCAACGAAGCCTTCCGTCTGTCGGATCTGAAAGGCCAATACGTGGTCCTGTTCTTCTGGCCGCTGGACTTCACCTTCGTGTGCCCCTCGGAAATCATTGCCCATGACCATCGAGTTTCCAAGTTCAAGGATCTGGGGGTGCAGGTGGTCGGCGTGTCCATCGATTCCCAGTTCACTCACCATGCCTGGCGCAATACACCGGTGGAAAAGGGCGGCATTGGCCCCGTCCAGTTCCCGATGGTCGCCGATGTGCGCCACGAGATCGTCCGTGCCTATGGCGTGGAACATCCGGATGGCGTCGCGCTGCGGGCCTCTTTCCTGATCAACAAGGAAGGCATCGTGCAGCATCAGGTAGTCAACAACCTGCCCTTGGGCCGGGAAGTGGACGAGATGCTGCGTCTGGTGGAAGCCCTGCAGTTCACCGAAGCGCATGGCGAGGTCTGCCCCGCCGGATGGCGCAAAGGCAAGGCCGGCATGAAACCCACCGCCGAGGGTGTGGCCAGCTATCTCGCCGAGCACAGCAGCGAACTGTAAGTCCTCGCCGGGTTGGGGACGCATCCGTTTTTCCTGGGATGCATCCCCCGCCCGACCTCTACGGCGATCTTTCATCCTTATCCAGGTTTCGAGGGTTTCCCCATGGCCCAGGCCACTCATGCGCGTTTATTGATTCTCGGGTCCGGACCCGCCGGCTATAC
>JBATEM010000048.1:0-2441 GCA_049664005.1 Candidatus Macondimonas sp. | reverse complement strand
CCTGGATGGCGAGCGCGGCCAAGGCGGCGATGCAATACCCCGCGGCGTTCTGGCGTGAGGCGGGCCATAGCGGCAACGCCTTCATCGGCCATCCACAGGCGGTGCTGTGCGAGGTTTTCGATGCCTGCAACCCCCTTGATGGCCGTGCGGCGCTCGCCGGTTTCTTCGACCTCGATCCGGCGCAGCGCCAGCTGCTGTCGCCCCACCTGCCGCGGCTGCTGAGCAGCCAGTTCGCGCAACTGTTTGGCCCCGTGGCGGCTGACGGCACCTTGTATCACTACGACTGGGCCGAGGATCCCCTGACCTGCGGCGCGCTCGACCGGGCCGAGGCGGTGACGATGCATCCGCTCTACGGCGATGCGCGCCTTGCAGCGCCGCAGTGGGACGGGCGGCTGCTGATCGGCGGCAGCGAAAGTGCCGGGCGCAGCGGGGGTTATCTCGAAGGCGCGCTCGAAGCTGCGGCGCGGATCGCCGCACAGCTTGCCACGCGTACCCCGCCCTCAACCGGCGCTTCAGGAGCGCGGAATGTCGAGACGGAAATGTCACAGGCCGGAACCGGCCGCTGAAAGGAGCACCCCATGGCGCGCACCCTGACCGCCTTCCTGCAACCCAACCGGGTTCCCGATCGGGTGGCCCTGCAACAGGCCATCGATGCGCTCGGCCGGGCGCTCGCGCTCGATGCGGGCGATGATCCCTTTGCCACGGCGGGCTACCGGCCGTGCACCCTGCAGGGCGAGGACGCCGGCTTTGACCTGCGGATCGGCGAGGCTACGGACATCGGAGATGGTCATGAGGTCCAGCTGACGTTCCGCTGGAGCGGCGATCCGCGCGAGGAAGCCGCCGCATGCATCGTCTGCGCCGCGCTCGCCGCCGGATTCGATGCCCATGTGCAGGCCGGGGATGCCGCCCGATCCGCCGAGGCGTTGCTGGCCACTGCCGATGCCTGCCTCGAGTCGTTCTGATCCCGACCCAACACGCCAAGGACCCATCCGCCATGAGTGCAGCCGACATCACGCCGTTCAATCGCGTCATCCTCGCCCATTACGACAGCTACAGCGCGGCGCTGCTGTTCGCGCGTTGGGCCGACGGCAGCCTGCTCTGGCCCGAGGCCCTGCCCGAGTCGGCCATGGCCATGCCGGCGCCGCAGGCGGCCGGACCGGCCCACGATGGCGAGGCGGTGCGCGAGGTGCTGATCGAACGCTGCGACCTGAACGGCGGTGAGGTGGTGCATGTCGGCGAGTTCACACACTGGGCTCAGACGGACGCCGGCCCCGTGCGCATCCATCTGCTGCGCTTCACCACGCCGGACGCGCCCAAGGCGCTGATCGAGGCATTGGGCGCCCGTTTTCATCACCTGGCGCAACTGCGCGGCGCGGCGATGAGCGAGCTGTTGCTGCTGCGCGAGGCGTTCAACCTCATCGTCGGCGGCAGCGGTGGACGCGCCTAGCCGGCCATGTTCACGCCGCGGCCAAGAGGTCGATTTCGACCAGGCCGTCCGCGGTCAGGCGCAGCGGGAATTCGCGCAGCCGGCAGCCGGTCGGGCTCAGGCCCTCGCCGTTACGGCCGTTGAACACCCAGCCGTGCACGGTGCAGACCAGGATGCGGCCGTTGAAGTCCGAGTTGTTGACCAGCGATTGGCCCTCATGCGGGCAACGGCCGACAAAGGCACGCGGCTGGCCACCGTCGGGCCACAGCACCAGCACTTCCTCACCGTCGATCAGGAACGGCACCGACTCGCCCTCGGCGAGGTATCTCTGTTTACACAACGTCTGAAAAGCCACAATCCTCTCCCTCCCGCATGAACGAATTCCGACAAACCGGCGATGCGCGCCAGCGCCGCCGCTGCCCGCATGCCTTGCCCATCCAGACGTTGCAAGGTCCGTGCAAGCGGGAAAAGCCGCAGATCACGGGTTTGCGCGCCTGGGGTGGTTCTGGTCCGCAATTTGCCTGTCCTTGGTACATTTTTCAGGATCAGGCGGGCTGCGACATGAACTTCACCACCATCTGCACCACCGGCGCCGTGCACGAGGGCGGCATGGGCCTGTTTCAGGTCGGCAAGAAAAGCGTGCTGCTGCTGTGGCCGACCGGCGGCGAGCTCAAGGCCTACCGTGGCCGCTGCCCGCATGCGGACATGCCGCTCACGGACGCCACCTTCGACGGCAAGGCGGTGAAATGCCCGCATCACCAATGGGGCTTCGACGCCGCCAGTGGCAAATGCGTGACGCACGCGGTGCGCAACGTGCTGCATCCCTATCCGCTGCGCATCGAGGGCGAGGAGATCCAGGTCGATGTCGGGCCAGTGAAGCCGCCGCGCCAGGTGGTGGCCTGACGCCGATGCCGAGCCCTGATCTCGTCCAGACCGAGCCGGGGCTGTCGATCCTGCGCATGGCGGCGCTGCTGGCCGAGGACGACGGCGCGCTTGATGAGGAACTGCTGGACGC
>JBATEM010000047.1:0-3988 GCA_049664005.1 Candidatus Macondimonas sp. | reverse complement strand
GCCGCCTGCGGCACCACCATCGCCGCCTGGCGCACCAGGCCCTTGGGCACGATGCGCACGAACTGGCCCGGCAGGATGCTGGCGTCCGGATTGGGGAACACCGCCCGGGCGCGCACCGTGCCGGTGGCCGGGTCGATGCTGCTGTCGGTGAAGCTGATATGGCCCTGTTGGCCATACACCGTGCCATCGCCGAAGCGCAGCTCGGCAGCCAGACGCTCCCCGCCCACCATCGTCAGCTCTCCGCTGGCCAGCAACTGGCGCTGGCGCAGCGCATCGGTATCAGGATAGGAAAAGTTCACGTACAGGGGATCGAGCTGGGTGATGCGAGTCAGCAGGCTGTCGGCCGTGCCGGGTCCGACCAGGCTGCCCTCGGAGCGCACTTCGAGGCTGGTGATGCCACTCACTGGGGCTTCGACGCGGGTATAACTCAGATCGATGCGGGCCGCTTCGACATCGGTGCTGGCAGCCGCTAGGTTGGCGCGCGCCAGATCCAGGGTGGATTGCGAGGTATCGCGCTCGCGCGCGCTGATGGCGTTCTCCGCAAACAGCGCCGAGACGCGCGTCCAATCCCGCTCGGCTTGCCGCAACTGGGCCTCGGCATCCTGCAGCCGGGCCTGGGCTCGCGCCAGCGCCACCGCGAAGGGCGCCGGATCGATGTTGAACAGGATGTCGCCAGCCTTGACGCGCTGGCCTTCCACGTAGGTGCGCTTTTGCACGATGCCGGTCACCCGTGCCCGCACCTCGACCTCTCGGAATCCCGCCGTACGGCCGGCGTATTCGTTTTCGATGGGCACATCCCGCGGTTGCAGGGTGATCACACCCACCTCAGCCGCCGGTGGTGCGGCGCCCTGGGGATTACCGCCCTTCTCTTCTTTGCCGCAGGCGCTCAGTGCCGATAACAGAATAGCCAGCAGCAAAATGCCCGGAACGGGCCGCGCGAAAACAGCGGAAATGGCGCGCATCATTTTGAATTTTCTCCGGTGGCAAGGAATGATCGGTGAAGCTGGGCGACCTGGCGATCGAGGCATCGACTCGTACGGCTGCGACAGCCCGCGCCGATGGGAAGGATTGCGGCACGGCTGACTTTGAAAATTTACATACATTCACGTATGGTTGTCAACATAACCTATAATACGCGAATTGTTTATTGGTTTTAATGGAGATTTGGTGAATGGCGCGCCGCACCAAGGCCGAAGCGGAACAGACCCGCGAGCAGATTCTGGATGCCGCCGAGGCGGTATTTCTGGATCGTGGCGTGGCCCGCGCCTCGCTGGCAGAAATCGCCCAGGCGGCGGGCGTGACACGGGGCGCCGTGTACTGGCATTTCCGCAACAAGGCCGATGTGTTCGACGCCATGTACTGCCGGGTCCATCTGCCGATGGAAGACCTCTTCAACCAGGTGCTGGCGCTGGAGGATGGCGGAGCGGTCGGCGCGCTGCGGGATTTCTGCGTCCAGTCCCTGCTCAGCCTGGCCCGCAACCCGCGTCGACAGCGGGTCTACAGCATTCTGTTTCACCGCTGTGAGTTCATCGATGAATTGCGCGACAGCAACGAACGGCTGATTGCCATCCAGCATCGCGGTCTCGCCAGCATGGAGGCGCTGTTTCGGCGGGAACGCGCATTGGGAACACTTCCCAACGTGTGTCCGCGTCTCGCCGCCGTTACCATCCATACCGCCATGCTGGGCCTGTATTTCGATTACCTGCGCGAACCAACCGCCTATGACCTGGAAAACCAGGCGGCGCCCTTGGTCGACCTCATTTTCCGCTGCGTGTCCTGATTCGCGCCCCCCATCCGGGAGCTGAATCGCGCCCGACCTGCCGCAAGTGAAACGAGGATGACGACAGCGCGGGTGCAGCGGACCCGTTGGTCCCATCCATCCCGTCACGCAGCTTGCAGCGCAGGCCCGCTGCGGGAAATCCACGCTTGTCCATCGGAACTTCTCCGCTGCCCACGCCACCAACAGGCATGGCAACAAAGGCCTGTCCCGAGGAAGCCGCATGAATCTCCCTGCATCACCCCATCTCGAGCGCTTATGGACTGACCTGGCCACAAGGCGCCAGGCGGCCCTGTTGCTTGACTATGATGGGACCTTGGCGCCATTTCAGTCTGATCCGGCCCAGGCCCGCCCGTATCCGGGAATCGAGCCCCTCTTGAATCGCATCGGCGGCTTGCCGAATGATCGCCTCATCATCGTGTCCGGACGCTGGCTCAACGACCTGCGACCCTTGCTGCAACTTTCGTTTGAACCCGAAATGTGGGGCTGCCACGGCCGGGAAAGGCGTCTTAGCGGGGGGCAATCCACATTTGTGCCCTTGCATGAAGCCGCCGCCGCGGCCCTGGCGCAAGCGGATGACTGGGAAGATGCCGTCCTCGCGCTGGGCGGGCGGATGGAACGCAAACCAGGATCAGTGGCCTTCCACTGGCGCGAACTCGGCTCCGATCGATGCCAGGCGCTGCGACAGGAGCTGAGCGCGCGTTTCGCCACGCTCACCCCGGCCGATGAACTGATCTGGCATGAATTCGACGGCGGCGTTGAGCTGCGTGCGAGCGGCGCCGACAAGGGCCAGGTCGTGCGTCAGGTTTTGGCTGAGATGGACGCCTATGGCGATTACTGCATAGCCTACCTGGGTGATGACTACACGGATGAGGATGCCTTCAGCGCACTGGGAGAACGCGGGCCTGGCATTCTGGTCAGAGCGGCTTGGCGCAACACGGCAGCAAACACGTGGTTGCGCCCGCCGGAGGGGATCATTGCGTTCCTGACCCGTTGGCTCGAAATCCGCTCACGCCAAGTCGGAACTCAGGGCGCGGGAACCCTCGGCGCCTAGATGGGTCGGTCTCAAACCCTGGCAGGAGGCGCACGCCGGCTGCGTGGATGGAAAAGAGCAACAACGGGAAAAGCCTCGGCGGCAATCGGCCCCGAACCAGTCTGGCGATTGGCACACCCATCCTTTGCGTGCAGCGCCTCAGCCTGGATCTCCTCCCGCATGCAGCAAGAATAACGCCAGAGGGCGGTAAAAAGCGGTGCGTCTTGCCCAACAAGGGTTAAGAAGCAGATCCGCGTCTTTTAATCATGAGGAAAATACACAATGATCGATCAACCGCGGCGTCTGGTGGTGGTTTCCAATCGACTGCCTCTTGTCCTCTCGCCGGGTGCGGATGGCAGCTTGGTCAGCAAACCCGGCAGCGGCGGCCTGGTGACGGCGCTGCTGCCCGTGCTGCGTGATCGGGGCGGGGTCTGGGTGGGGTGGCCGGGCATCGCCGATCACACGGCCGAGGTGGAAGCAGCGCTGGACCGGAGCGCCAAGAAGGCGGGCTATCGGCTGGCCCCGGTGGCGCTCAGCGCCGAGGATCAGGCCGGTTTCTACCACGGCTTCTCCAATGAGGTGCTGTGGCCTTTATTCCATGATCTACAGTCTTTGTGCAATTTCGACCCGAGCTACTGGCGCAGCTATTGTGAGGTCAACCACCACTACGCCCAGGTGGTTCTGGCAGAGGCCCGTCCGGATGATTTTGTCTGGGCGCACGATTACCAGTTGCTGCTGCTGGCAGCGGAACTGCGGCGCGCTGGCTTTACCGCCCCGCTGGCGTTTTTCCTGCACATCCCTTTCCCGCCGCTCGACATCTATCTCAAGCTGCCATGGCGTTTCACGCTGCTGCGGGCCCTGCTGGAATATGACTTGATCGGTTTTCAGACCTTGCGCGACCAACGCAACTTCATCCAGTGCATCCGCACTTTGATGCCTGAGGTACGCATCACCCATCGCGCCCGCCGGGTGGACCTGCCCGATGGGCGACGGGTGAGCATCGGCGCTTTCCCGATCGGCATCGATGCAGCCGCTTTCCAGCGCCAGGCACGCTCGGTGGGTGTCACCGCAGCGGCGAACGCGCTGCGAGCCGAGCTACCGCAACGCGAAGTGATCCTGGGGATCGATCGGCTCGATTATACGAAGGGCATCCCCTTGCGCCTGGAGGCCTTCCGCCT
>JBATEM010000046.1:0-3929 GCA_049664005.1 Candidatus Macondimonas sp. | reverse complement strand
CAACGCTTTTTCATCGATCACGGCTGCGGCGTGGTCATCGGCGAGACCGCCGAGGTGGGCGATGACGTCACCCTCTACCACGGCGTCACCCTGGGCGGCACCTCCTGGAATCCCGGCAAGCGCCATCCGACCCTCGGCGACGGCGTGGTGGTCGGTGCCGGCGCCAAGATCCTCGGTCCCATCAGCGTGGCCGCCAATGCCCGCATCGGTGCCAACTCGGTGGTGATTCAGGATGTGGCGCCGGGCATGACCGTGGTGGGCATTCCCGGCCGCGAGGTGCTGCCGCTCCATCAGCGCCGCATCACCGCCCAGGGCATCGATCTGGATCACCACCTGATGCCCGACCCCGTGGGCAAGGCCATCGCCTGCCTGCTGGATCGGGTTCATGCCCTGGAAATTCAGCTCGGCGGGGACGCTCTCGTTTCCCACGATGCGGAGTGCCAGTCCTGCGTCGATGAATGCGTGGGCATGCACGCCACCGAGGCGCCCACCGTCTACAGCCCGGACTACCAGACTGCCCATTGAAGAGGCTCCGCCATGAGTGAATTGATGAATCAACTGGGGCGCTTTTCCGCCGCCGAGGAGTTCCTGGATTTCTTCCAGGTGCCCTATGACCCGACGGTGGTCCATGTGAACCGCCTGCACATTCTGAAGCGTTTCAACCAGTACCTGTCCCGCGCCAAAGTGGACGCCCTGGACGAGGCCACCCAGCTCCAGACCTGCAAGGAGCTGATGGCCCGGGCCTATGGCGACTTTGTCCGCTCCACGCCGGCTCAGGAAAAGGTGTTCAAGGTGTTCCAGGATGCCGACGGCCCGCAGGTGAGCCTGGACAGCCTGCGCGCCAGCCTGCCCTCGCAACGGCAGGGAGGATAAAACCATGCACATCGTCGTCTGTATCAAGCAAGTGCCGGACAGCTCGCAGATCCGCGTGCACCCGGTGACCAACACCATCATGCGCCAGGGCGTACCGGCCATCGTCAATCCCTATGACCTGTTCGCCCTGGAAGAAGCGCTGCGGCTGAAGGATGTCTATGGCGCCCATGTCACCGTGCTGTGCATGGGGCCGCCCCAGGCGGAAGCCGCGCTGCGCAAGGCCATTTCCTTTGGTGCCGATGACGCCGTGCTGGTCACCGACCGGGCCTTTGCCGGCTCCGACACCCTGGCCACCAGTTTTGCCCTCGCCTCCACCATCGCGCAGATCAACAAGAACATGGCCATCGACCTGGTGTTCTGCGGTAAGCAGACCATCGACGGCGACACCGCCCAGGTCGGCCCCGGCATCGCCAAGCGGCTCGACCTGCAGTTGCTGACCTATGTCAGCCAGGTCGAAACCGTCGATACCGAGCGCCGCGACATCATCGTCCAGCGCCGGGCCGAGGGCGGGGTACAGGTGCTGAAAACCCGCCTGCCCTGCCTGATCACCATGCTGGAGGGCACCAATGAGATGCGGTTTGCCACCCAGGCGGGCATCTTCCGCGCTGCCCGGCATCCCGTGAAGATCTGGGACAAGACCGCTGCCGGCATCGAGGACCCCGCCAAGATCGGCCTCAAGGGTTCGCCCACCGTGGTGAGCAAGGTGTTCGCCCCCAAGCCCAAGACCATCAAGGCCGAGCTGATCACCTGCGAGAGCAACACGCCCAAGGATCTGGCCGTCACCCTCATCGCCAAGCTGCTCACCCAAAACCCGAACCTGGAAACCGCGATCGGCAAGGGCGCCCGCTAGGAGAATCTGACCATGAGTGAAGACAACGCACCCACCAAGCGCGCCGGCGGCCGCAAGATCGAGCTGGACCCACGCCTCGCCGCCTATCAAGGCGTCTGGGTCTTCGTCGAGCACGAACGCGGCGCGGCCCATACCGTGTCGTGGGAACTGATGGGCGAGGGCCGCAAGCTTGCCGACAAGCTGGGCGTGTCCCTGTCCGGGGTGGTCATGGGGGCGCCGGGGCCGGAAACCCGCCAGTTCTGCCAGGAAGCCTTTCGCTACGGAGCCGACCGCTGTTACCTGATGGAAGATTCCGTGCTGGCCGATTACCGCAACCAGCCCTTCACCAAGGGGCTGACCGACCTGGTCAACGCCTATCAGCCGGAGATCCTGCTGCTGGGTGCGACCACGCTGGGCCGCGACCTCGCCGGCTCGGTGGCCACCACCCTGCAGACCGGCCTCACTGCCGATTGCACCGAGCTCAACATCGATCCGGAAAACCGCAGCCTGGCAGCCTCCCGCCCCACCTTCGGCGGCAGTCTGCTGTGCACCATCCTGACGCTCAACTACCGCCCGCAGATGGCGACCGTGCGGCCGCGGGTGATGCCCCTGGCAGGGTATGACGCCAGCCGCAGCGGGCCGATCATCGAGCACCCGCTGAACCTGGTGGAAACCGACATCGTCACCAAGGTGCTCAACTACATCCCCGACAGCCGTCAGGACAAACCGCAACTGCCCTTCGCCGACATCATTGTCTCCGGCGGCCGCGGCCTCAAGACTCCGGAAAATTTCCAGCTCGTGTGGGATCTGGCCAAGGTGCTGGGCGCCGAGGTGGGCGCTTCCCGTCCGGTGGTCCAGGCCGGCTGGGTGGAGCTGGAACGACAAGTGGGGCAGTCCGGCAAGACGGTGCGGCCCAAGCTCTATATCGCCGCCGGCATCTCCGGCGCGGTCCAGCACCGGGTGGGCATGGAGGGTTCGGATGTGATCATCGCCATCAACAACGATCCCAACGCGCCCATTTTTGATTTTGCCACCTACGGCATCGTGGGCAATGCCCTGCAGGTCCTGCCGGCATTGACCGAAGCCTTCCGCCAGCATCTGGCGGTAGCCCAGAAGGCGGGATAAAGGAGAAACGCCATGCGCGAAAAATTCGATGCCATCGTGGTGGGGGCAGGTCCCGCCGGCAACGCCGCCGCCTACACCATGGCCAGCGCCGGCATGTCCGTGCTGCAGATCGAGCGGGGCGAGACCCCCGGCTCGAAGAACGTCCAAGGCGCGATCCTGTACGCGGACGCGCTGGAACGCATCATTCCCGACTTTCGGGATGAGGCGCCGCTCGAACGCTATCTCATCGAGCAGCGCTTCTGGATGCTCAGCGACGATGCCTATGTGGGCAGCACCTACCGCTCCGAGGCCTTCAACCGCCCGCCCTACAACCGCTACACCATCGTCCGCGCCCAGTTCGACAAGTGGTTTTCCAAGAAAGTGCAGGAGGCCGGCGGGCTGGTGATCTGCGAAACCACGGTGCGGGAACTGATGTTCGACGGCGATCGGGTGGCCGGTGTGCGCACCGACCGCGAAGGCGGCGCCATCTACGCCGATCTCGTGGTATTGGCCGATGGTGTCAATTCCACCCTGGCGGTCAAGGCGGGCTTCCATCCCGAACTGAAACCCAAGGACGTGGCGCTGGCGGTGAAGGAAACCCTGTTCCTGGCCCCCGAGGTGATCGAACAGCGCTTCAACCTCAAGGGCGAGGAAGGCGTCGCCATCGAGATGGGTGGCAACATCACCCAGGGCATGGTGGGCACGGGCTTCCTCTATACCAACCGGGAAACCCTGACCATCGGCGTGGGCTGCCTGCTGTCGGACTTCGCCCAGCAGAAGATCCCGCCCTATGTGATGCTGGAACAGATGAAGGCACATCCCGCCATCCGGCCTCTGCTGGAAGGAACGGAACTCAAGGAATATGTGGCCCACCTGATCCCTGAAGGCGGCTACAACGCCATCCCCAAGCTTTACGGCAACGGTTGGATGATCGTCGGCGACTCGGCCGGGCTGGTCAATTCCGTGCATCGGGAAGGCTCCAATCTGGCCATGACTTCGGGCCGGCTGGCCGGGGAAACCGTCATTGAACTGCGTGCAGCGGGGAAAGCCCTGAACACGGCCAATCTCGCGCTCTACAAACGCAAGATGGACGAGAGCTTCGTGATGAAGGATCTCAAGAAAT
>JBATEM010000045.1:0-3436 GCA_049664005.1 Candidatus Macondimonas sp. | reverse complement strand
GCGGCTTTCCAGCGCGTCGAGCACCTCGCGGAAGGCGATGCGCACGGTCTGCTGGTAGTTCACCAGCGCCTGCTGACGGCGCGCCTCGGCAGCGCGTACATTGGCCTGGGTGCGCCCAAAATCAATGATTGGCCCCACCAGGCCACCCGCAAACTGCCAGGTCTGGGCCGGTCCGTTGAACAGATTGCTCAATTCATCGCTCTGGGTCCCAAACACACCCGTGAGGGACAGGCTTGGAAAGTAAGCGGCGCGGGCAATACCGATCTGGGCATTGGCGGCCTGCAACTGCGCTTCGGCGGCGCGGATGTCCGGCCGACGTTCCAGCAGGGCGGAGGGCAAGCCCATGGGCACTTCCGGCATGGCGGGAAGATCATCGATCGGCCGTCCATCGGGAATCCGCTGTTGCACAATCTCGCGCGGCGTGCGCCCGAGCAACACACTCAGGGCGTTGACCTGCAGCACGCGCTGCTGGCGCAGGGCCGGCAACTCGGCGCGGGCAGCGGCCAATTCCGACTCCGCCTGCCGGAACACCAACTGGGAAACGGCGCCATTGCGATAGCGCGATTCCTGGAAGCGGTAGCTCCCCTCGCGGGTCTGCACCGTGCGTTCGGCGATGGCCAGTTGCTGGTCCAGGGCACGCAGGTTGAAGTAGCCGGAAGCCACGTCCGCCGCCACCGCCAGACGGATGGCATCCCGGCTGGCCACGCCGGCCAGCAATTGCGCGCGCGCCGCCTCGCTGGCCCGTGCCAGCCGCCCCCACAGATCGATCTCGTAATTCAGCACTGCCGAGACGTTGAAGTCGTTGTAGATCGCGCCGCCGCCCGGAATCGCCGTCTCCTCGCTCCCCTGCTGGCGCGCGCCGTTGGCCTGGCCACTCAACAGCGGATAGCGCTCGGCATCCCGCAGCCGGAGCACCGCGCGCGCCTCGGCGATGCGAGCCGCAGCCAGGGACAGGTCGGCATTCTGCTGCAGCGCTTCTTCCACCAGCCCGGTGAGCGTCGCGTCGTTGAATGCGCGCCACCACTGGGGATCCACGCCAGTCGCTGCTGGTGACGCGGTGGCTGCCCCTCCGGCCACCACCCAACCGCTGGGAAGATCGCTCTCCGGTCGCACATGATCAGGACCCAACACGCAGCCGGAAAGACCCACCGCCAGCAACAACAATGGAATCTGCTTAACCATGCGCATTTTTCTCCTCGCTGGGCGCGCCATGCGGCGTCGTTCGCTCCGTCAGCCGGCCGATCAGGACAAAGAACATGGGCACGAAGAGCGTGGCCAGGAAGGTGGCCGCGATCATGCCGCCGATGACGCCGGTCCCGATGGCATGGCGGCTGGCGGACCCGGCGCCGCTGCTGATGGCCAGCGGGAGCACGCCAAGCATGAAGGCCAGCGAGGTCATAACAATCGGCCGGAAACGCAGGCGCGCGCCCTGCAGCGCCGCATCATAGATGGACGCCCCCTCGCGCCGGTGAAGCATGGCGAATTCGACGATCAGGATCGCATTCTTCGCCGACAGACCAATCAGCGTGAGCAGACCAATCTGGAAGTACAGATCGTTCTCCAGTCCCCGCAGCCAGGTGGCGGCAATGGCGCCGAAGACCGCAAAAGGCACGGCCGTCACCACCGCAAAGGGCAGGCTCCAGCGCTCGTACTGCGCCGCCAGGATGAGAAACACCATGACAATGCCGAATACGAAGGCCAGCGTCCCGGTTCCCGCCGTGGCGAGTTCCTGATACGCCGAACCGACCCAGCCCACGGAATAGTTATTGTCCAGGACTTCCTGACTCACCGCCTGCATGGCGGCGATGGCCTGGCCGGAACTGTAGCCCGGTGCCGGTTCGCCCAGGATCTTGGCCGCCGGGAAGACATTGAAACGCTCCACCAGATCCGGGCCGATGGTGCGCTTGACATTCAACAAGGCGTCCAGGGGCACCAGATTCCCGTCATTGGAGCGCACAAAGACATGCCGCAGATCCTCGGGCGAGCGACGGAAATCCGCTTCCGATTGCAGATTCACCCGGTAGCTGCGCCCGAACAGGGTGAAATCGTTGACATACAGGCTGCCGAAGGTGCTCTGCATGATGGTGAACACCTGGTTGATCGGCACATTCAACGCCCGCGCCTTCTCTCGATCCAGTTCCGCGAAATACTGCGGCGTGCCGGTGGAAAAAGTGGTGCGCAGGCCGGTGAGTTCGGGACGCTTGCGCGCCGCCTCCAGCAGGCGGTTGGTGGTTTCCATCAGGGCGGCGCTGCCGGCGCCGGCGCGATCCTGCAGGTAGGCCTCAAATCCGCCCGTGGTGCTCATGCCGGTGATGGGCGGCGGGTTGAAGCCGAACATCACGCCATCGCGCAGATCCTGACCCAGACCTGCAAGCGGCTTGACCAGGACGCGTGCATCGTCTTCGGCCGCCGTGCGCTCGCTCCAGTCCTTCAGCATCACGAAGGACACGCCGGAGCTGGTCTTCTGGGATTGGGCCAGGATATCGAAGCCGGCAAAGGTCACCACGGAATCAACGGTGTCCTGCGCGAGCATGCGACGGGTGGCCTCGTCGGTGATCGCCTTGGTGCGATCCAGCGAGGCGGCCGGCGGCGTCTGGTAAGCCATCAACACATAACCCTGGTCTTCGGCCGGCACCAAGCCGCCGGGCACGCGATTGAACAGCAGCACCGTGATCCCCATCAGGCCGGCGAACAGCACCATTCCCAGCAAGCCCCGCCGCATCAGGAAACCGGACGCGCCCACGTAGCCATTGGTGGTGCGCTCGAACAGGCGGTTGAACACCCGGAACGGCAGCGCCGGTTCCTTGTGCACTGGCTTGAGCAGCAGGGCGCACAAGGCGGGGGTCAGGGTCAGCGCGACGATCCCGGAAATGATCACGGAGATCACGATGGTGATGGCGAACTGCTGATACATCTGTCCGCTGAGACCACCCAGAAAGGCCACCGGGATGAACACGGCCGAGAGCACCAGCACGATGGCAATGACCGGGCCGGTCACCTCTTCCATGGCCTTGAAGGCGGCGTCGCGCGGGCTCAGCCCCTCGGTACTCATGAGGCGCTCGACGTTCTCGATCACGATGATGGCGTCATCCACCACGATGCCGATGGCGAGCACCAATCCGAAGAGCGTCAACAGGTTGATCGAGAACCCGAGCAGCAGCATGCCCGCAAAGGTACCGATGATGGACACCGGCACCGCCAGCAACGGAATCAAGGTGGCACGCGGGTTCTGCAGGAAGATGAACACCACCAGCACCACCAGCACGATGGCCTCGATGAAGGTGTGGATCACTTCCTTGATCGACACGCGGACGAACTTGGTGGTGTCAAAGGGGATGTCATAGGCCAGGCCATCGGGGAAACGCTGGGAAATCTCGGCCATCTTGGCGCGGATGGCGTCGACCGTCTCCAGGGCGTTGGCACCGGGCTGCAGATA
>JBATEM010000044.1:0-1926 GCA_049664005.1 Candidatus Macondimonas sp. | reverse complement strand
GGTCGATGCTGAGGCGGGTGAACTGCAGCGCCGGCGCCGGATCGGCCCTCTCCAGCACATGCGCCACCAGCCCCCCGGTGGCGCCGCCATGCAGCAGGCGCGGGTCCCAGGGACCGACGGCGTAGCGCGTGGGGTGGTAGCGCCCCTGTTCATCCGCCACGAACAGGGCGGGAGCGTTCTCATCAATCATCATGGATAAATATCTTCAATGCAGGGTTGAGCGGGGTGCCGCGTTTCAAGCAATGGCGCCCGCTACGGCAAGGGCGCCCAGTTTACGGCGCTGTGCGCGCCACGCAAGTCTCGCCGCCATCCTGTTCCCCGGCCGTGAACGCTCGCCTTCAAGGGGCGGATTTGCGTAACATCAGCGCGATTTCATCGTTTTCAACCCTTGCCTGCAGCCGGCCGATCCGGGCGGGCGGAGCGCAATCATCCCATGAACGCCGAAGTGACCCTGACCCAGGAACGGGCCGAGCTGTTGCGTGACAGCCTGGCCGGCATGCTGCAGAAACTCTTCGAGGCCGGCGCGCCCGATCCCAGTGACGCCCGCAGCCCCATGCAACGCCTCATGGAAGGCCCGGCGCGCGATGAATTCATGACCCTCATGAAGCTCATCACCTTTGCCTTCGTGCAGAAGTTGCTGCCCTACATGCAGGGCGGCGACCCCATGGACCCGTCGCTGCTGGGACTGGCCGGCGCCAAGGTCACGGTGGACGGCGAAACCGCCACCTACCACATCAAGCCCGGCCGGCTCATCACCCACTGGATCAATGAAAAAGGCCAGTACAAGGTCAAGGACGTAGGGTTCAAGGTGAGCTGGTGGTGGGTGCTGTGGAACTGGCGCTTCGTGCGCGACATGCGGCGCAAGATGAAAGAGCGCCAAGCCGCCTTGCCGGCACCTTCGTCCGGGGCGTCCTGAACGGTTCAGGCCAAAGGGATCGGTCAGCGAAGAAGACCATCCACGACGACCCCGGCGATGCAGCGGGGTCGCCATGGCGGTGGCTCAGTGGTGATGACCGCCGGCGCCGTGGACATGGCCGTGCTGGATTTCCTCGGCCGTGGCAGGGCGGACTTCCAGCACGGTGACATCGAACACCAGCGTTTCGCCGGCCAGCGGATGATTGGCGTCGACGATCACCTCATCGCCTTCCAGCCCGGTGACGGTGACCACATGGACCTCGCCATCGGCCTCGGTCTGGAACTGCATGCCGATTTCCATGTGGTCGATGCCCACGAACTGGTCGCGGCTCACCACCTGCACCAGTTCGTCATAGCGCTCGCCATAGCCCTCTTCGGGCGGGACGGTGATCTGGAAGGCATCGCCCACGCGCCGGCCGGTCAGCGCCTGTTCCAGGCCGGGCACAATATCGCCGTTGCCGTGCAGATAGGTCAGCGGCTCGCCGGTTTCGCTGGAGGAATCGATCAGATCTCCCTCCGGGTTGGTCACGGTGTAATCGAGGATGACGACGGTGTTGTCGGCGATCTGCATGGGGAACGCTCCGGGGTGGGAGGGGGTGTGAAACGACGGGTCATCGGCGGGCGATGATATCACCGGGAAAATTCAGCGCGCAGACTAACCCAGCGCGCGCAAAAAATCGATCAGCCCGCGGCGCGCCGCGTCGGAAAGCCGTGCGAAGGCGGCCAGCAGCTCCTGTTCCTCGGGACCCAGCTCCGCGTGCGGGGTCGCTCTGGGCGTTCGCCCCCGCATTGCGCCCCGGCCGGTGGCCAGCCATTCGTAGTTGACCGACAGCAGGCGCGAGATTTGTTCCAGCCGTTCACGGCGTGGGGAGGTGCCATTGCCTGATTCCCACTGGCTGCAGGCGCTGCGCGTCACCCCCAGCAACTCGGCCAGGCGGGTCTGCGAAATACCCGTTTTCTCGCGGGCTTGCTGAATGCGGCGACCGATGTTCATGGGGAACCCCCGACGGA
>JBATEM010000043.1:0-1598 GCA_049664005.1 Candidatus Macondimonas sp. | reverse complement strand
TGTCCGTCCATTACCATTCAGATCCCGTTGTAGATTTCGATCACCGGGAAGTCGCTGCCCGCGGTGTCTTCCTTGGCGGCATCCGAACGCCGCAGCGCCAGCCGCTCCAGGTAGTCTGGCGTCACATCACCGGTAACATACTCGCCGGAAAAGCAGGAGCTGTCGAAGCGATCGATGCGCTCCCCGTCTTTTTCCCAGCGCACCGCCCGCTCCAGATCCGCGAGATCCTGGTAGATCAGGCGGTCGGCGCCAATCTCGTGACAGATTTCCTCTTCGCTGCGGCCATAGCCCACCAGTTCCGAGGACACCGGCATGTCGATGCCATAGACGTTCGGGAATCGCACCGGCGGTGCGGCGGAGGCGAAATAGACCTTGTTGGCGCCGGCCTCGCGGGCCATCTCGATGATCTGGCGCGAGGTGGTGCCGCGCACGATGGAATCGTCCACCAGCAGGACATTCTTGCCGCGGAATTCCAGGTCGATGGCGTTGAGCTTCTGGCGCACCGATTTCTTGCGCAACTGCTGGCCGGGCATGATGAACGTGCGCCCGATGTAGCGATTCTTCATGAAGCCCTCGCGGTATTTCACGTTGAGATGGTGGGCGACCTGCACCGCCACCGTGCGGCTGGTGTCGGGGATCGGGATCACCACGTCGATGTCCCGCTCGGCCCATTCGCGCTCGATCTTCTTCGCCAGGTAGTCCCCCATCCGCAGTCGCGCCTTGTAGACCGAGACGTTTTCGATGATGGAATCGGGACGGGCGAAATAGACGTATTCGAAGATGCAGGGCGAATGCAGGGTGTGCTCGGCGCAGACCTTGCGGTGCACCTCGCCGTGCAGGTCGATGAACACCGCCTCGCCAGGCAATACGTCGGCGACCGGCTCGAAACCGAGCACCTTCAGCGCCACACTCTCCGAGGCGATCATGTAGCTGGTGCCGCTGGACGTGACGCGCCGGCCGTAGATCAACGGGCGGATGCCATAGGGGTCGCGGAAGCCCACGATGCCATAGCCGGTGATCATGGCCACCACGGCATAGGCGCCCCGGCAGCGGCGGTGCACCCCCGCCACGGCGGCGAAAATATCCTCGGGCTGGATGCGGATCTTGCCCTGCACCTGCAGTTCGTGGGCAAACACGTTCAGCAGCACCTCCGAGTCGGAAGAGGTGTTGATGTGGCGCATGTCCTGCTCGAACAGCTCGCGCTTGAGCGTGTCGGCATTGGTCAGGTTGCCGTTGTGGGACAGGGAAATCCCGAACGGCGAGTTGACGTAGAACGGTTGCGCCTCGGCAGGCGTTGAACAGCCGGCGGTGGGGTAACGGGTATGCCCCAGACCCATGTTGCCACGCAACCCGAACATGTGCTGGGCCTGGAAGGTATCGCGGACCAGTCCGTTTTCCTTGCGCATGTAAAGCCGGTCGCCGTCGCAGGTCATGATGCCTGCGGCGTCCTGCCCGCGGTGCTGGAGCACCGTCAGGGCGTCGTACAAATCCTGGTTCACCGGGGCCTGCCCGACGATGCCGACTACACCGCACATAGTTCAATTACCTCGGAAATTCCCAAGCGGAGCGGATTCAACGACCATCCGCCGTCGACGCAA
>JBATEM010000042.1:0-9585 GCA_049664005.1 Candidatus Macondimonas sp. | reverse complement strand
GCCCATGAACAGAAGCTTCTTGCCGGGATGCGCCCACATATAGCCATACAGCAGGCGCAGATTGGCAAACTGCTGCCACTCGTCCCCGGGCATCTTGCCGATCAGCGCTCCCTTGCCATGCACGACTTCATCGTGTGAAAGAGGCAGCAGGAAATTCTCGGTGAAGGCATACCAGATGCTGAACGAAATCTGGCCATGGTGATAACGGCGATGGATGGGATCCTGTTGGAAATACTTGAGCGTGTCGTGCATCCAGCCCATGTTCCATTTCATCCCGAAGCCTAGACCGCCGGTATAGGTTGGTCGCGAGACCATCGGCCAGGCAGTGGACTCCTCCGCAATCGTTTGCGTGTCGGGGTGGTCCTGATAAACAGCCTCATTGAGCTTGCGCAGGAATTGCATGGCCTCGATGTTTTCCCGGCCACCATGCACATTGGGAATCCATTCCCCTTCCTTGCGGCCATAGTCGAGATACAGCATGGACGCCACGGCATCCACCCGCAGGCCATCGATATGGTATTTATCCAGCCAGAACAGCGCGCTGGAGAGTAGAAATGAGCGCACTTCATTGCGGCCGTAATTGAAGATGGCGCTGTTCCATTCCGGGTGAAAGCCCTGACGCGGATCGGCATGTTCGAACAAATGGGTGCCATCAAAATAGGACAAGCCGTGCTCGTCGCTGGGAAAGTGGGATGGCACCCAGTCCAGGATCACGCCGATGCCTGACTGATGGAGATAGTCAACGAGATACATGAAATCCTGGGGTGTTCCATAGCGTGCGGTCGGCGCGAAATAAGCCGTGGTCTGATAACCCCAGGAGCCATAAAACGGATGTTCGGTAACCGGCAGCAGCTCGACATGAGTGAAACCAAGCATGTTCACATGCTCGGCCAACAGGGGCGCAATTTCACGATAGCTGAGTGAACGATTGTCCTCTTCCGGGATGCGGCGCCACGAACCCAGATGCACCTCGTACACCGAAATCGGCGCATCCAGCGCATTGGCATTGCGCCGCTGCTTCATCCACTCGGCATCCTGCCAGGCGTAGTCCAGCGTCCACACTCGCGAGGCGGTGTGGGGCGGTTGTTCGCTGCGAAAGGCGAAAGGATCGGCCTTGTCCACAACATAGTCGTTGAAACGGGATTGAATGTGAAACTTGTAGGATGTGCCCGGGGGAATGCTCGCAACGAAGCCTTGCCAGATGCCGGAACCATCTTCACGCAGCTGCAAGGAATTAGATTGCTTGTCCCAGGAATTGAATTCTCCAATGACCGAAACCGCCTTGGCATTCGGCGCCCAGAGTGAAAACTGGAAACCGGCGACGCCGTCGATGCGGTGGGGATGGGCCCCCAGCTTTTCATAGAGACGGGTATGTGCACCTTCCCGGAACAGATAGATGTCATGATCAGTGAGCAAGGGACTCTCCGTCATCTGTGGCACGAGATTGGTATTTTTCATAAAGTCTTCCTGTCTGGCAGTATAAATGCGGCGGGCAGGAACCCCAGGGAGAAATGCCTTTTATGCTTTGAAGGCTATCTCGATTGATTGCATCGTGCGTCCAGGCTTCGCTGATGAAAAAGACGGCGCTTGGCTGAACTGGAAAACAAATAATGAATCCGACGCATCAGACTTGATCATGCCCCTTTACTGAAAACATCACATTGATCCCGTGGGATCCCTTGGCGAAGGCTTGGCGCAATGCCTGCGAAAGTTTGGAACGCGATCATCGCCCAGGGTTCCCCAGCAAGCGGAAATGTCCCCATGGAAAACCTTCATGTGAGCTGATTGACCATGGGTACGACCCCGATGGTTGTTGGCGAAGCAGGGCGGCATCAAGGGGAAATGACCGAAAGGGCGTGCATGAACCACACAAGGCCGGCTGCGAATACGGCACGCGTATGCATTCCGCGCCGAGCCAGTCGCGACGATCTTCTCCCCGGTGGAATCAGCGTCCTGCAGGGGCTGGCGGTGGCAGGCAGCATCACCCCGGGTGTTTCAAACAACCGTTCACCCACCGCTGATCAACAGGGCCAAGGGCGCCTGGGTGAATACGCCGGTGAGATCCCCTTCCGAAAGAGCAGGCCATAACTCGCCCGTCAGCAGATCGCGCCAGGGACCGGCAGGCAAGGCGGCTTCCGGCTGCAGTTGCGTGCCTGCCCACAGCGCACTGGTCAGGCGCATCGCATCCCCTGCGCACAAGGTATGGAGCAGGCGCGGCGCCAGCACCATCACGGCGCGGCCCTCCCAGAGCCGGGCGAAGGCGCACACATGGTCTGCCGCCGGACCGGTCACCGTCAGCGGCAGATAGCTGCCACGCTGAAACAGCTCCGGAGCCTGGCGTCGCAGGTTCAACACTGTCTGGATCAAATGCAGCTTCAGCATATCGCCGGCATGACCTGCCACGACCGCCGCCCAGCGTTCTCGCGGATCGGCGATAGCCTGCAGCCGCGCCAAGGCCTGCTGGCGCTTTCCGTAATCCACCGACCGGCGGTTGTCCGGGTCCACCAGGGTCAAGGTCTCCATCTCGGTGCCCTGATAGATGTCGGGCATACCGGGCACGGTCAAGTGGAGCGCACTCTGGGACAGGCTGTTCCATTGTCCGAATGGAATCAGGGGGGCGACGAAGCGGGCGAGATCCTCCGGGAACGGATTGTTGGCGCCGATTTCCAGAATGCCCCGCACGAAGCGCTCCAGCGCCGCTTCATAGGTCGGATCAGGTGAAAACCAGGAGCTTTGCTCCTTGCCTTCGCGCGCGGCCTTTTGCAGATAGGCCACCATGCGATCGGCATAATCCGGCTCCCGCGCCGCCTTGGCATCGCCGGGCCAGGTACCGACCAGGGTCTGGTAGAGCAGATATTCATGGTGAGCGCTTGGCATGCGCGCGCCATCCACCTCGGTCAAATAGCGCCGGTTCATGCGCGCCCAACGCTGCAGACTTTCGGAAAACGCCTGGGGACATTCGGACAACACGTTCAGCCGCGCTCGGACATCCTCGCTGCGCTTGGTGTCGTGGGTGGTGCCCGCCAGCATCTGGTGGGGGAAACTTTGCGCGCGACGCTGGTTGTGATGATGGAAAGCGGCCACGCTGATTTCAGCGCGCGCCGGGTTGCTGCCCACTTCGTTCAAGGACGCCAGCGGGAAGACCCGATAGAACAGCGTGTCTTCCACCGACTTGGCGGTGACCGGCCCGGTGTACTGGGCAAAACGCATCGCGAAATCCTGGACCACCAGCCGTTGCAGCGGCGACATGTCCTCGGGAACATCCAGGCTGAGCACCCGATGGATGAAATCGTAGATGGTGGTTTCCTCGCGCGCCCGGCGTTTCCTGGCCTGAGCCACTGCCCAGTCCAGATCGCGGCGATCATCTTCGGTCGCGCCCCGGGCATCCACATAGGTCCGGTAGACCGGAAAAGCCGCCACCACCTCGGCCAAGGCGCCGCGCAAGGCGTTCACGGTGAAATCACGCGTGAAAGGATCCACCTCGGCCAGCCGGGCGAGCCGGTTGGCCAACACATTGAGTTCGCTGGCGAGGGTGTTGCGCATGAGGGTGCGCTTGGCGACATAGACCGCATCGCTCATGGACTCGGTGCGGCTGCTGAAATCGGCAAAGCACTGGCGCAGGCTTGCAAGGCCGCCGCCGTCTACCTGCAAGCCATTCATCAGGCGAATGAATTCATAGCCCGTGGTGCCATGCACGGGCCAGGCGGTGCGCAGGGATTCATGATCGGCGAGAATCTTCTCCACCACCGTGTAGATCGCGGGCTCCGGGCTTTCCGGCTGTCCCAGTGCTGCGGCGCCAGCCGCCGCCAGCCGGGCGAAATAGGCGGCCGGATCATACAGGCCATCCGGATGATCGATGCGCAGGCCGTGGACCCGGCCCAGCCGCACCTGCTCCAGCACCAGCGCATGAGTGGCATCGAACACCTCCCCCCGCTCCATGCGCAAGCCCGCCAGTTCGTTGATGTCGAAAAACCGCCGGTAATTGATCTCATCCACGGCCACGCGCCAGAACGCCAGCCGCCAGGGTTGTTGTTCCAGCAGCTCATGCAGGCCATCGGGCGCGGCAAGTTCAGCGCAACGGGCGTTCACCGTCGCGCTTTGATGGGCGATATGACCCGCAATGGCGGGGTTGCGCGCGATCAGTGCGGCCAAGGCACGCTTGTGGATTTCCTTGTCGCGTTCCCGTTCGCGAATTGCCTCCGGCTCCGTCCGCGAACGGGCCGGCAGATGTCCGAAGGCCGTGATCAGGCTTTCCAGTTCCAGCAGATCCGGATGATTGGCGCCCAAGCGCTGGCGCAAGGCGTCGAGCTCCAAGCCCAGAATCCGCGGATAGGTCGACGGATCCAGCGGGAAGCGGTGTTCGAAATAATGCACTGAAAAACCGCCGGTGACGGCATCGAAACGCAGCACCAGCTCGCCCCGGATCAGGATTTCGCCATAGGGGCCACCCAGAATCGGAACCAGCACCTTGCCGTGGAGTTCGCGCTTGAGGGGATGCCAGTCGATGTCGAAAAAATCGGCCCAGGGCGAGGCCGGACCGTTTTCCAAAACCGACAACCACCAGGGATTGTCATCCCCCATCACCCCCATGTGGTTGGGCACGATGTCCCAGATCTGGCCCATGCCATGGGCCTTAAGCGTGCTGACCAAGGCCTCGAATCCGGTCATGCCGCCCAGCTCCGGATTGATCTGCCGATGGTCCACCACATCGTAGCCGTGGGTGCTTCCCGGGCGTGCCCGCAACACGGGGGAGAGGTAGACATGGGAAATACCCAGGGCTGCGAGGTAAGGAACCTGGGCAGCGGCATCGGCGAAGGTAAATCCGGCGTGCAACTGCAAACGATACGTCGCTGTCGGTCGATAGAGAGGATGCATCGGTCAGCGCTCCGCCCCGGTTCGCCACCAAATCACACTCCAGGGCGGCAGCCTGTCGCTCGCGGCATCGACAGCAGCACTGTGATAAATCACCGGACCATCAATCGTCATCGACGGGAAAGCAGCCGGGTTGTCGCCCAGGTTGGCCGCCAGCGCGAGCGTCACCGTGCCTGGCCAGTGCCAGCGCGCGCGGAGCAAGGAGCCGCTGACCTGAGCCTCCGCGCTTGGCGGACCTTCAAACGCCGGTAACGGGGCGATATGGTGCGCGCGCAGCGCCAGCAGTTGCCGATGCAGCGCCAGCCATTGCTGATTTTCGGCACCATGGCTTTCCGCCCAATCCAGGCGGCTGGCCACAAAGGTTTCCGGACTGGTCGGGTCCGGGATGCGCGCCCGCGCCTCGGCGTCGGCGAAGTCCGGGAAAGTGGCGAATTCCTTGCGTCGCCCGTCACGCACGGCCGCCCCCAGTTCACCGGCAAAATCGCAGAAAAACAGGAAGGGTCGCCGGCTGCCCCATTCCTGGCCCATGAACAGCAAGGGCGGGCTGGGCGCCAAGAGCAGGATTTCGGTAAGCGCCCGCAGCCGCGGCGCGGGAGCCAACTGGGTCAGCCGCTCTCCCAGGGCGCGGTTGCCAATCTGGTCATGGTTCTGCAGAAAATTCACGAAGGCCGCAGGTGGCAGGTGCGCGCTGGGTTCACCGCGGCGCTCACCATTGCGGAAAGGGGAGGGATCGTCCTGATAGGCGAAGCCTTCCGTGAGACAACGGGCGAGCTGTTGCAAGGGCTGAGCAGCGAAATCGCGGTAGTAGCCAACCTCCTCGCCAGTGGCCAGCACATGGGCGGCATGATGGAAGTCGTCGTTCCACTGGGCCGTGTGAAAAAGGGGTCGGCCGGTGCTGTCACGGGCCAGAAAGCGCGCCTGATTGGCCTCGTTTTCCAGAATCAGGTGCGCCTCGCGCGCGCGCCCAAAACGGCCGTGCACGGCTTCGGCCAGCGCTTCCACGATATGGGGCTTGGAATCATCATGAATGGCATGCACGGCGTCCAGCCGCAGGCCGTCAAAGCGATATTCCTCCAGCCAGTAGAGGGCATTGTGGATGAAGTAGGCGCGCACGGTGGCGCTGTCGTCAGCATCGAAATTGATGGCATCCCCCCACGGCGTGTTGTGGCGAGCGGTAAAGAAAGAGGGAGCGTAAGCGCCGAGGTAGTTGCCATCCGGCCCGAAGTGGTTGTAGACCACGTCCAGCAGCACCATCAGACCGCGCCCATGCGCCGCGTCGATCAGCCGCTTCAGGTCCTCGGGCCGGCCATAGATACTGTCGGGCGCGAAAGGCAGCGCACCGTCATAGCCCCAGTTGCGTTGCCCCGGAAAATCCGCCAAGGGCATCAATTCCAGCGCGGTCACGCCCAGTTCGACCAGATAATCGAGCCGGTCGATGACGCCCTGGTAGTTCCCCTCGGGACTGAAGCTGCCCACGTGCAACTCATAGATCACGGCTTCCCCCCAGGGCCGCCCGCGCCAGTGGTCGTGCCGCCAGCGGTAGGCGGCCGGATCGATCAGCTCGCTCGGTCCGTGGACATCCCGGGGCTGGAAGCGGGAGGCCGGATCGGGCACCGCCAGGCCGCTGTCCAGCCGGAAGCAATAATGCTGGCCGGTTCGAGCCCGATCTGTCACAACATCGAACCACCCCTCGCCGCGCGCCTGCATCGGCAACACATATTCAGTGGCGCCATCCGATAACTGCAGCTTCGGCGCGTCCTGTCCCGGTGCCCACAAACGGAAGTGCATCCGTCCATCGGCCAGTCGCTGGGGACCGAACGGCATCTCGTGCTCAGGGGAATGAAAATTTTTCATCCTCGCTCTCCTGATGGGCGGAATACTCCTGCAACAGCACCATGCAGCGCGGCCCCAGGGTCAAGCGGCCGCCACCGCGCAAACTGCCGGAACGACCCACGCCATCCTCCGCGGTGGTATCGAGAATCACTTGCCAGCGGGTACGGCCATTGAGTCGCAACAGCGTGAACACCATCGGCTCGGGATCGGCATTGAGCAGCCACAGGAAATTGTGATCGCGCAGCGGCTTGCCATGCGCATCGACTTCCCCGAGCACCTTCCCACCCAGAAACACAGCCAGTGAACGGCGATGATGTTCTTCCCAATCATCGGAGGTCATCTCGCGGCCATCGGGATTGAGCCACATGATGTCCTTGACTTCCGATCTGGCAATATTGCGCCCTTGAAAGAAATGCTTGCGTCGAAATACCGGATGCTCGCGCCGCAGGGCAATCAGCTGGCGGACATAATGGAAAAGCCGACGGCGTTCCTCACCGAGCTCCCAATCCACCCAGCTGAGGGGATTGTCCTGGCAATAGGCATTGTTGTTGCCTTGCTGCGTGCGTCCAATTTCATCCCCGGCGAGCAGCATGGGTACGCCCTGGGAGAGGATCAGGCTGGCCAGCAGATTGCGTTTCTGGCGCCGCCGCAGCGCCAGGATCTGCGGATCATCCGTGGGACCCTCGACGCCGCAATTCCAGCTCAGGTTGTGGTTGTGCCCATCCCGATTGTCCTCGCCGTTGGCTTCATTGTGCTTGTCGTTGTAGCTGACCAAATCCTCCAGGGTGAAGCCGTCATGGGCCGTGATGAAGTTGATGCTGGCGTAGGGCCGCCGGCCCGAGCTTTCATAAAGATCGGAAGAGCCGGTCAGCCGATAGGCCAGATGACCCGTGCGCCCGCCATCGCCCTTCCAGTAGGCCCGCACCACGTCGCGGTATTCGGCGTTCCATTCGGTCCACCCCACCGGGAAGTTGCCGACCTGATAGCCGCCCTCTCCAATGTCCCAGGGCTCGGCGATCAGTTTCACCTGGGAGAGGATGGGATCCTGACCGATGATTTCAAAAAACGCCGACAAACGATCCACTTCAAACAATTCACGCGCCAGGGCGGCGGCCAGATCAAAGCGGAAACCATCCACATGCATCTCGGTCACCCAGTAGCGCAGGCTATCCATGATCAGCTGCAACACGCGCGGATGAAGCATGTTCAGGGTGTTGCCGCAACCCGTGAAATCCTGGTAGTAACGGGGATCCTTGGGGCTGAGGCGGTAGTAGGCGGCGTTGTCGATCCCGCGAAAGGACAGTGTCGGTCCGCGCTCATTGCCCTCTGCCGTGTGGTTGTAGACCACGTCCAGAATCACCTCGATGCCGGCGCTGTGGAAGGTCTTGACCATGGTCTTGAACTCGGAGAGCTGACCGGTGGCGCTGTAGCGCACGGAGGGGGCGAAGAAACCAATGGTGTTGTAGCCCCAGTAATTCTTCAGCCCCCGCTCCAGCAGATGACGGTCATCCAGGAATTCATGGATCGGCATCAGTTCGACGCTGGTCACCCCCAGCCGCTGGAGGTATTCGATGACGGGCGCGGTGGACAGGCCGGCGTAGGTGCCCCGCAGATGCTCCGGTACACCGGGGTGGTTCTGCGTGAATCCCTTCACATGCATCTCATAAACCACGGTCTGATCCCAAGGGACATTGGGCCGATGATCCTCGCCCCAGACAAAGGCGGGATCCGCCACCTGACACAGTGGGGTCCCCGCCCGACTGTCGCGGGCATCGAACGAGAGATCCGCATCGGGATGACCGATGGTGTAGCCGAAATGATGGTCGTGCCAGACTATCTGCCCCGCGATCTGTTTCGCATAAGGGTCGATCAACAGTTTGTGGGGATTGAAGCGGTGGCCTTGCGCCGGCTTGTAGGGCCCGTAGACGCGATAGCCATAACTTTGGCCCGGCCGCACCGCGGGGAGATAGCAGTGCCAGCACTGGTCGGTGCGTTCGCTCAGCGTGATGCAGGCACTCTGGCGGCCGGTCTGGCCATCGAACAGGCACAGATCGACGCGCGTCGCATTTTCGGAGAACAAGCTGAAATTGACGCCCTGGCCGTCCCAGTTCGCGCCCAGGGGATAGGGCTTGCCGGGCCACACTTCCATCGTCGTGTTCATGGGCTCAATTCCTTTGCGGTCGGGGTCGGCCGGATGATCCCGGGCTCGACCTGCAGCAAATCAGATCAGACGCCGATACCCTGCCAGGATGCAGTGAGGAGGGCTCCGCGAGCGGCAGTCCCTATTGCAGGAACGGGGCCAAGGCATGGGTTATCGAGGCGGAAAAACATGTGCATCAAACGCGGCGGTCGAAACTTGCGGGCACTTGGCAAGCTCAAGCTGTCCATGGCAGGTTACCCCGTCGCAGGTCCCAGGGTCCAGCACCGGGGCGTAATACGAGACCTCGCGGAATGAACTGGGTTGTCGTCATCGCCGCGGGCTTGTCAACGCGGCATCGCTCTCGCTATAAGGGGCCAAATCTTAAAAAAACCCGTGGAGGATATGGCGTATGACGGGAGTCATGATCGTCGGCTGCGGCGACATCGGCCAACGCATCGCTGCACTTTTTGCCGAGCGCCGGACGCCATTGTGGGGGTTGGTACAAACCGCGGCCAGCCTGCAGCGTCTGCGCGCCCTGCCCATGGAAGCCGTGCAGGCGGATCTGGATCGCTCGGGCGCCATCACCTGGCCGGCCTGGATGGCCGGCGCCATTCTGTATTACCTGGTACCGCCGCCACGGGAAGGTCACGCCGATCCACGGCTGCAACGCTTCCTCGCCAGCATCCCCGCCGACCAGAAACCGCGCCGCATCGTCTACATCAGCACCAGCGCCGTCTATG
>JBATEM010000041.1:0-4536 GCA_049664005.1 Candidatus Macondimonas sp. | reverse complement strand
GCCGGGCAAGGCCTCGGCCGGCGTGGGCAGCCGCAGCTTGTGGGGATTCATGAAGCGCATGGCCGATCTCCCGAAAAAAGAAATGATACATGTAAGACCTGCGCCACAACGCCGAGTGCCCATTCTGGACGGATGACCAGGTTTCTGGATACGCGGCGCTCTTCCGCCTCATCCCTCGCTGAGGCAAGGCGCAACGGGCAGCGCTGCCTGCACTACCGACCCTGTTCCATGGACGGCCTGAGCGCTGCATCCTCTTCTGGGACGACCGGCCCTTTTCGCATCTTGAAATGCCGCCCGTCCTGCCTTTCCCGCCCCAAATCCTTTTGGAGTGACACACATCCGTCCCGCGCCGCTGCTATTTTTATTGAGCTACATCAAGCCTGCCCGGTCGCAGTGCGGCAAGACTAGGGGCAACGCAGCCCGAAAGCCTCACCCCGTCGGGGAAAAGTATTCACGGATAACGGAGGGGGTCGGCACTCCGGAACATCAAGCACAAGGAGAGGCCCCATGGCGGCGGAGCGAATTGCCAAGTCCACCATCCATCCGTCAATCCCACACCATCTGCAGGATTACGATGCCGAGCGTCGGACGTTTTCTTGGGATGCCGCCCGCAGCGCCCTGGATGGGCTACCGGGCGGCGGCCTCAACATCGCCCACGAAGCCATCGACCGGCATGTCGCCCGGGGCGCGGGCGCAAAAACGGCCCTGCGCTGGCTGGACAAACAGGGTCAGCCCCACGACTTCAGTTATGCCTGGCTGCGCGAGCTGACCAACCGCTTCGCCAATGTCCTCGGCACGCTGGGGGTGGGCAAGGGCGATGGGGTATTCGCGTTGACCGGCCGCATCCCGTCTCTTTACATCGCCGCTCTGGGCGCACTCAAAAACGGCAGTGTGTTCTGTCCGATGTTCTCCGCCTTCGGACCCGAGCCCATCCACCAGCGCATGAGCATCGGTCAGGCCAAGGTCTTGGTGACGACCGCGTCCCTCTATCAGCGCAAGGTGGCAGGTCTGCGGACATCCCTGCCGGACCTCAAGCACGTCCTGATCGCGGATCTGCCCTGCGAGGCCGAGGCCCCCGAAGGCACGCTCAACCTGCAGACCCTGATGGACCACGCCAGCGACCAGTTCACCACCGTGGCGACTGTCGACGAAGACCTGGCCTTGTTGCATTTCACCAGCGGCACCACCGGCCGGCCCAAGGGTGCCATGCACGTCCACGGCGCTGTCACGGCCCATCTGGCAACGGCGCGCTATGCCCTGGACCTGCATCCCGAAGACGTGTTCTGGTGCACGGCCGATCCCGGCTGGGTGACGGGCACCTCCTACGGCATCATCGCCCCGCTGGCGATCGGCGCGACGATGCTGGTCGACGAACAGGAATTCGACGCCGAGCGCTGGTATCGGACGCTGCAGAACGAGGGTGTCACGGTCTGGTACACCGCCCCCACCGCCATTCGGATGATGATGAAACTGGGCGCCGATCGGGTTCGGCAGTACCACTACCCAGACCTGCGCTTCATGGCCAGCGTGGGCGAGCCGCTCAATTCCGAGGCAGTGGTCTGGAGCAACGGGGCTTTCGGCATGCCCTTCCATGACAACTGGTGGCAGACCGAAACCGGTGGCATCATGATCGCCAACTTCGCCGCCTGCGACGTCAAACCCGGCTCCATGGGTCGTCCGCTTCCCGGGATCGAGGCCGCCATCGCCAACCTGACCGAGGACGGCCGGTTGGTCTTCGTGGAGCGGCCCGACGAGCAAGGCGAACTCGTGCTCAAGGCCGGCTGGCCTTCCATGTTCCGCGGCTACCTGAATGAGGAGGCGCGCTACCGTAAATGCTTCATCGGCGACTGGTACCTCACCGGGGACCTGGCCCGGCGGGACGAGGAAGGCTACTACTGGTTCGTCGGGCGCGCCGACGATGTCATCAAGACCTCGGGGCACCTGATCGGCCCGTTCGAAGTCGAGGACGTGCTGATGGAACACCCCGCCGTGGCCGAAGCCGGCGTGATCGGCAAGCCGGACCCGGTGGCCCTGGAAATCGTCAAGGCCTTCGTCGCCCTCAAGCCCGGCTTCACGGCGAATGAGGCCCTACGGCTGGCGCTGCTGGCCCACGCCCGCAAGCGGCTGGGCGCCGTGGTGGCGCCCAAGGAAATCGATTTCCTGCCCGGCCTGCCCAAAACCCGCAGCGGCAAGATCATGCGCCGACTCCTGAAAGCCCGGGAACTCGGCCTGCCCGAAGGCGATATCTCAACGCTGGAGGAGAACAAATGAGTGACCTGCCGCCCCTGCCGGCGACATTGACCCAGGCGCATGCCGCCACGCTGTTGCGGGACATGCTGCGCATCCGTCGCTTCGAGGAACGCTGCGCCCAGCTTTACACTGAAACCAAGATTCGCGGCTTCCTGCACCTATATATCGGCGAGGAAGCCGTGGCGACGGGGGTCAATCAGGTGCTGACGGACGACGATGCCGTCCTGGCCACCTACCGTGAGCACGGCCATGCCCTGGTGCGGGGTGTCTCCATGAACGCGGTGATGGCCGAGATGTATGGCAAGCAGGAAGGCTGCAGTCATGGGCGGGGCGGCTCCATGCACCTGTTTGATGCCACGCGACGATTTTATGGGGGCAGCGCCATCGTCGCCGGCGGGATTCCGCTGGCGGTGGGTTTGGCCTTGGCCGACAAGATGCAGGGCAAGCCGCGCGTCACGGCGTGCTTTTTCGGCGAAGGGGCGGTGGCCGAGGGCGAATTCCACGAGTCCATGAATCTGGCCGAACTCTGGCAACTGCCCGTGTTGTTCGTGTGCGAGAACAATCTGTATGCCATGGGCACGCACATCGCCCGCTCCGAGTCCGTCACGGACCTCTGCCGCAAGTTGCCGGCCTATGCCGTACCCTGCACCAGCATCGATGGCATGGATGTGGTCGCGGTGGAGGCCGCCGCCCGCCAAGCGGTCGAGGCAATTCGGGCCGGTCAGGGACCCCAGTTCCTGGAGTGCCGCACCTACCGCTTCCGCGCCCACTCGATGTTCGATGCCCAGCTCTACCGGGAAAAATCGGAGGTCGAGGCCTGGCGCCATCGCTGCCCCATCGACACCTTCCGTCAGCGCGCCCAGGCGGCGGATTTGCTCGACGAGCGCGCCGTGGCCGGGATCGAGGCGGCCGTCGCCGCGGAGATTGAGGCCGCTGTGGCCTTCGCCGAAGCAGGAACCTGGGAGCCGTTGGAGACATTGACCCGCGACGTTTACACGGCGGGGGCTGCGTCATGAGCGACGCCCCAAAAATCCATCTGATCAAGACGACCTACCGGGAAGCGATGCGCGAGGCCCTGCGGGAGGCCCTGCACACGGATCCTCGGGTGTTCCTGATGGGCGAGGACGTGGGCCGATATGGCGGTTGCTATGCGGTCAGCATGGGTCTGCTGGAGGAGTTCGGCGAAGAACGGGTGCGCGATACGCCCCTGTCCGAGTCGGGCTTCGTGGGCGCCGGCATCGGCGCGGCGCTCGGCGGCATGCGACCCATCGTGGAGATCATGACGGTCAATTTCAGCCTGCTGGCGCTGGATCAGATCATGAACAACGCCGCCACCCTCCGGCACATGTCGGGGGGACAGTTCAGCGTGCCGATCGTGATCCGGATGGCGACGGGCGCGGGCAAGCAGCTCGCCGCCCAGCACTCCCACAGCCTGGAAGGCTGGTATGCCCACATTCCGGGCCTCAAGGTGCTCACCCCGGCGACGGTGGAAGACGCCCGGGGCATGCTGGCCACCGCCCTGGCCGATCCCGACCCGGTGCTCATTTTCGAGCACGTGACGCTCTATAACCTGGAAGGCTGGATGCCCGCCCATGCCGAGCCGGTGGACATCCACAAGGCAAAAGTCCACCGGGAGGGCAGCGATGTCACGCTGCTCGCCTACGGCGCCGGTTTCCATAAAACCATGACGGCGGCCGCCACCCTGGCCGAGGCGGGGATCAGCGCCGAGGTCATCGATCTGCGCAGCCTGCGTCCGCTGGACGATGAAACCCTCATGGCCTCCGTCGCCAAGACCCGCCGCGCCATCGTTGTGGACGAGGGCTGGCGCAGCGGCGGCATCTCAGCCGAAATCATGGCCCGCATCATGGAACAGTGCTTTTACGAACTCGATGCGCCGGTGATGCGGATCTGCGGTGCCGAAGTGCCCATTCCCTATCCCAAACACCTGGAAGACGCCGCCCTTCCCCAACCGGAGCGCATCGTCCAGGCCGTGAAGGAGATGCTGGGTCATGGGTGATTTCCGCATGCCGTCGCTGGGGTCGGACATGGAAGCCGCCACCTTGGTGCAGTGGCAGGTTCAGCCCGGCGACCCCGTGCACCGGGGACAGATCATCGCGGTGGTGGAAACCGTCAAGGGCGCCATTGACGTGGAGGTGTTCGAAGACGGGGTGGTGGACGCGCTGCTGGTCGCGCCAGGCACCGAGGTGCCGGTGGGGACGGTGCTGGCTCGCATCCGGCCTGCCGGCGGAGCGCCGGGTCAGCCTCTGGCCGCTCCTCCCGCACCAC
>JBATEM010000040.1:0-1571 GCA_049664005.1 Candidatus Macondimonas sp. | reverse complement strand
GGCCAAGTCGAAGGAATACGGCGGCAAGACCATCGTGCCGGTGCGCTGCGAGGGTTTTCGCGGCGTGTCGCAGTCGCTGGGCCACCACATCGCCAACGACTCGATCCGCGACTGGGTGTTCGACAAGCTCGACCCGGACCGGCCGGCGCCGTTCGAGAGCACGCCCTACGACGTCGCCATCATCGGCGACTACAACATCGGCGGCGATGCCTGGTCCTCGCGCATCTTGCTGGAGGAAATGGGCCTGCGCGTGGTGGCGCAGTGGTCCGGCGACGGCTCCATCGCCGAGCTTGAGAACACGCCCAAGGCCAAGCTCAACGTGCTGCACTGCTACCGCTCGATGAACTACATCAGCCGGCACATGGAAGAGAAGTACGGGATTCCCTGGGTGGAATACAACTTCTTCGGGCCCAGCAAGATCGCCGCCAGCCTGCGCGAAATCGCTGGCCACTTCGACGACAAGATCAAGGAAGGTGCCGAGCGCGTCATTGCCAAGTACCAGCCCTTGATGCAGGCGGTGATCGACAAGTACCGCCCGCGCCTGGAAGGCAAGAAGGTGATGCTGTTCGTCGGCGGCCTGCGCCCGCGCCACGTCATCGGTGCCTACGAAGATCTCGGCATGGAGGTCATCGGCACGGGTTATGAGTTCGGTCACAACGACGACTACCAGCGCACCACCCACTACGTGAAGGACGGCACGCTGATCTACGACGACGTCACGGGCTACGAGTTCGAGAAGTTCGTCGAGGCGCTGGAGCCCGACCTGGTGGCTTCCGGCATCAAGGAAAAGTACGTCTTCCAGAAGATGGGCTATCCGTTCCGCCAGATGCATTCCTGGGATTATTCCGGTCCTTATCACGGCTATGACGGCTTTGCCATCTTCGCCCGTGACATGGACATGGCAATCAACAGCCCGGTATGGGCGCTGACCAAAACCCCCTGGAAAGCGGCATAAAAAAGACGGAAGTAGGGTGGGCAGATTGCCCGAATGACACAGATGGTGGGTCGGCCTTCCTGACCCACCCTACCGTTCCTCAGGAGTTGCACCATGAGCCAGAATGCCGACAACGTCCTTGACCATTTCAATCTATTCCGCAGCCCGGAATACATCGAGATGTTCGAGAACAAGAAACAGTTTGAAAATCCCCAGCCCGCCGACAAGCTGGAAGAAATCCGCGAGTGGACCAAGACCTGGGAATACCGGGAAAAGAACTTCGCCCGCGACTCGCTCACCGTCAATCCGGCCAAGGCCTGTCAGCCGCTGGGTGCGGTGTTTGTGGCGGTCGGCTTTGAAAGCACCCTGCCGTTCGTGCACGGCTCGCAGGGCTGCGTCGCCTATTACCGCAGCCACTTCAGCCGCCACTTCAAGGAACCCAGTTCCTGCGTCTCGTCCAGCATGACCGAGGACGCGGCGGTGTTCGGCGGCCTGAACAACATGATCGAAGGCCTGGCCAATGCCTACAGCATGTACAAGCCCAAGATGATCGCCGTGTCCACCACCTGCATGGCCGAGGTGATCGGCGATGACCTGAACGCCTTCATCAAGAACGCCAAGGAAAAGGGCTCGGTGC
>JBATEM010000039.1:0-6971 GCA_049664005.1 Candidatus Macondimonas sp. | reverse complement strand
ATCGGTAACCGCGAACTGGCGCGAATGGTGGCCGAGGAGTTCGGCGCCCCGCTGATCGATCTGGCTGCACTGGATCTGCGCAACATGCCCCTGCGGGAGGTGGATGAAAAATTGTTGCGCAAGCATCAGGTGCTGCCGGTATTCCTGCGCGGCAACCGCCTGTTCGTGGCCATGGGCGATCCCACCAACCAGCAGGCACTCGATGACATCCGCTTCGCCACCCGCAAGCAGGTCGAGGCCCTGGTCACCGAGCATCCCCAGTTGGTGGAAATGCTGGAAAAGGGGCTGGATGCCTATGACACCCGGCTCAGTGCCCTGGCTGACGCGGACCTTGAAAAACTCGAGGTGCAGGGCGGCGATGCCAGCACCAACCCGAATGGCAACGAACCCGATGTGGATGACGCGCCGGTGGTGCGCTTCATCAACAAGATCCTGCTGGATGCCGTGAACAAGGGGGCCTCCGACATCCACTTCGAGCCCTACGAACAGTTCTATCGCATCCGGCGCCGCCAGGATGGCATTCTCTATGATGTCAATCGCCCACCGGTCACGCTCGGGATGCGACTCGCCGCCCGTCTCAAGGTCATGGCGCGGCTGGACATCGCTGAGCGACGCGTTCCCCAGGACGGTCGCATCAAGCTCAAGCTGTCCAAGCACCGCGCCATCGACTTCCGTGTCAGTTCCTGTCCCACCCTGTGGGGCGAAAAGATCGTGCTGCGTATCCTGGACGCCACCAGCGCCCAGATCGGGGTCGATGCGCTCGGTTTCGAGCCCCACCAGAAAGAGATTTACCTCAAGACCCTGTCCAAGCCGCAAGGCATGATCCTGGTGACCGGCCCCACCGGCAGCGGCAAGACCGTCACGCTCTATACCGGCCTGAACATCCTCAATACCACCGACCGCAACATCTCAACCGCCGAGGACCCGGTGGAAATCAACCTGCCCGGGATCAACCAGGTCAATGTCAATCCCCGCATCGGCCTGGATTTTGCTGGCTCGCTGCGCGCCTTCCTGCGCCAGGACCCGGATGTGATCATGGTGGGGGAAATTCGTGACCTGGAGACGGCGGAAATTGCCATCAAGGCCGCCCAGACCGGCCATATGGTGCTGTCCACCCTGCACACCAATGATGCACCGCAAAGCCTGGAGCGGTTGGTGAACATGGGGGTGGCGCCTTTCAACATCGCCTCCTCGGTGCACCTGATCATCGCCCAGCGTCTGGCGCGCCGATTGTGCCGCCACTGCCGCAGCCGCGTCGATATTCCCCGCGAAGCGCTGTTGCAACTGGGCTTCGTGCCCGATGAACTGGACGGGCTCGCGGTGTATGGCCCTAAAGGTTGCGATCAATGCACCGATGGATACAAGGGCCGGGTGGGCATTTATCAGGTCATGCCGGTGTCGGCGGCAATGGGTCGCATCATCATGGATGGCGGCAACTCGCTGGACATCGCCAAACAGGCCGATGAGGAAGGCATCATCGATCTGCGCCGGGCCGGCTTGAACAAGGTCAAGGAAGGCGCCACCAGCCTGGAAGAAATTCACCGCGTCACCATCGAGTAAACGGTTCACCCATGGCCAATCAAGCAGTCAAAAACACTTTGTTCGTCTGGGAAGGCAAGAACAAGACCGGCCAGACCGTGAAGGGCATGCAAAATGCCCCCAGCGAAGCCGTGATTCGTGCGCTGCTGCGGCGCCAGGGCATCAACCCCACCGCAATCAAGAAACAGACCGGTAAGGCCGCCCGCAACCGCAAACAGAAGATTCGCCCCGTCGACATCGCCATTTTCTCCCGCCAGTTGGCGACCATGATTGGCGCCGGCGTGCCGTTGGTGCAGGCACTGGACATCGTGGCGCGCGGCAATGACAACATGGCGATGCGCGAACTCATCTTGAGCATTCGCGCTTCCATTGAAGGCGGCTCTTCGCTGTCGGAGGCTCTGGCCGGGCATCCGGCCCAATTCGACGACTTGTTTGTCAACCTGGTTGGGGCCGGCGAACGATCCGGCGCTCTGGAAACCCTGCTGGACAAGATTGCCACCTACAAGGAAAAGGCCGAGGCCATCAAGGCCAAGGTACGCAAGGCGCTGACCTATCCCTCTGTCGTCACCCTGGTGGCCTTCGTGGTCACCGGCATCCTGCTCTACTTCGTGGTTCCCCAATTCGAAGGGCTGTTCAGCAGCTTTGGTGCGGACCTGCCCGCGTTCACCCGCATGGTGGTCAACCTGTCGAAATTCGTGCAGGCCTGGTGGTGGCTGATTCTGGGCGGCATCGGCGGCATCGTGACCGTCATTCGCTACTTCAATCGCACTTCGACAAATTTTCGTCGTGGACGGGATCGGCTACTGCTGCGCCTGCCGATCATCGGCAAGATTCTTCACAAAGCCGCCCTCGCGCGCTTCACCCGCACCCTGTCGACCATGTTCGCCGCTGGTGTGCCGCTGGTGGAGGCCATGGAATCGGTGGCCGGCGCGACCGGCAACATCGTGTTCCAGGAGGCCGTCATGAAAATGCGCGAGCAGGTTGCCACCGGCCAGCAATTGCACCTGGCCATGCAGGATCGCATCGACCTGTTCCCCAACATGGCGGTGCAAATGATCGCCATTGGCGAGGAATCGGGCTCCCTCGATGATATGTCCGCCAAGGTGGCTGAATTCTATGAGGCGGAGGTGGACAACATGGTGGACAACCTGAGCACTCTGCTGGAACCGATGATCATGGCCATCCTGGGGATTCTGGTGGGCGGCTTGGTCACGGCCATGTACCTGCCGATCTTCCAGATGGGTAACGTGATCTGAGCCTTGCATCGAATGCCCGAGCGCTTGGATCGAAGATCCGCATCACGATTAGAGACGGGAGCGGACGAACTCAAGCGGGTCGATCCCGGTATCTGGGAAGCCCAACGGGCTGCACGCCTCATTGACCAGGAGCCCCCCCTTGGATGATCTGCTGAGTGTTCTGCAAACCCATCGGGCCTTCTGGATCGGCGCCGTCATGGTGCTGGGATTGCTCGTCGGCAGCTTCCTCAATGTCGTTATCCTGCGGCTGCCGCCGCGCCTGGCCCATGGCTGGCGGCGGGACGCGCGTGAAACCCTGGGGCTGCCCGAAGATTCAAGCCTGCCGGAACCCCCCGGCATTGTTCATCCGCCATCGCGCTGTCCCCACTGCAACCACCGTCTGCGTCCCTGGGAGAACATCCCTGTGCTGAGCTATCTGGCATTGCGTGGGCGCTGCGGGCACTGCCGCGCGTCCATCAGCCTGCGCTATCCGTTGGTCGAAGCGCTCACCGCCCTGCTGTTCGCGGCCGTGGCCTGGCGTTTCGGGGTGGGCATCGAGGCGCTGGGCGCACTGACGCTCACTGGGCTGTTGATCACGCTGAGTGTCATCGACCTGGATCATCAGCTTTTGCCCGATGACCTGACCCTGCCGGGGATGTGGTTGGGTCTTGCCTTCAGCTTGACTGGCACCTTCACCGATCCGGTCACCGCCCTGATCGGGGCGATGGCCGGTTACCTTGCCCTGTGGAGTGTCTATCAAGCCTTCCGCGTGCTGACCGGCAAGGAAGGCATGGGCTACGGGGATTTCAAACTGCTGGCGCTGCTCGGGGCCTGGCTGGGTTGGAACCACCTGCCGGGTGTGATCCTGATCGGGTCGCTGGTGGGCGCCATCGTCGGAACGGTGGCCTTGCGCGTCACCGGCCAGGACCGGCAAACGCCGATCCCCTTCGGCCCTTTTCTGGCTGCCGGGGGCTGGATCATGCTGGTCTTCGGAGATCAGGTGAATCAGGGCTACCTGCAGCTGTCGGGTCTGGCGTAAGCTTGGCGTTTCGCCGTGTTCGCCCCAGGGATGGCCCATGTTCATCGTCGGACTCACCGGCGGCATTGCCAGCGGTAAATCGACCGTCGCTGACCGCTTTGCCCGCCATGACATCCCCGTCATCGATGCCGACGCGCTGGCGCGGGCGGTGGTGGAGCCCGGCCAGCCCACCCTTGACCGCCTGATCCAGACCTTCGGCCCGGACATTCTGGATCCGGACGGACGGTTGAACCGGGAACGGCTGCGTCAGCGCGTTTTTGCCGATCCCGTGCAACGCCGCCAACTCGACCGCATCATGCACCCGGCCATCGGCCTGGCCATGCAGCAGGCGCTGCGTGAAGCGCAGGGTCCCTACGTCATCCTCATGGTGCCGCTGCTGGTGGAGACTGGACAACACCGGCTCGTCAACCGCGTGCTGGTGGTGGATGTGCCCGAATCGGTGCAGATCGCGCGGCTGATGATGCGCGACGGGGGCGATGCAGAGCAGGCTGCGGCCATCCTCGCTGCGCAGACCTCGCGCGCGCGGCGCTTGGCAGCGGCGCACGATATCATCAACAATGAAGGCCCGCCCGCAGCACTGGATGCCGCGGTGGATCGGTTGCACGCCGCCTATCTGGACATGGCGACCGATCCCGGCGCCCGCGAGCTGCGCCTGCGTCTGCCCTGAACCGCAAGGGAACCGTCCCCTCGCCGCAATCAACAGGCTTTCAGGAATCGTGTATTTCGAACATCCCCTCAACGAGCGCATCCGCAAGTTCCTGCGCCTGGAATTCATTCTCGCCCAGGCGCGCCACCATATGCATGGGCGAACCGCCTGGGAAGCCCGTGCCACGCTCACTCATTTGCTTGAAATTCTCGACGCCTTGGGTCGCAGCGATATCAAGAGCGAACTGATCGCCGAACTGGATCGTCAACGCCAGCATCTGGAACGGCTGCGACAACGCGAGGGCGTCGACCAGACCCAGTTGAGCGAAGTCATCCACCAACTGCAGCAACTGCTCGACCGGCTGCATGGCTTTCCCGGCCAGCCCGGCCAAGCCCTACGCCACCACGAGCTGTTCACCACCTATCGGCAGCGCGCCAGCATGCCCGGTGGCACAGCGCCCTTCGACCTGCCCGCCCTGCATTTCTGGCTGCAGCAGCCGCACGAAAAACGCCAGCTCCAGATGGAAGGCTGGTTCGACCAGTTTGGACTGCTCGCCGAATGCATCGATACCCATAATCGCCTGATGCGGGAAACGGCCCGGCGTACCCAGGAAATCGCGCATCAAGGCTGCTTCGAACAGGTGCTGGACCCTGAGCGTCCCTATCAGCTTTTGCGCATCAGCCTGGCCGGGGACAGCGGTGTCTTTCCGGAAATCAGCGCCGGTCGCCACCGGCTCACCATCCGTTTCCTGCACCAACCCGACCTCGCAGAACGGGCCACCCTGTTGCGGGATAACGTGCCCTTCCGCCTCGCCTGTTGTGGGGTTCTGCCATGAGCCAGCAACCGCCCCTTCGGTCGCTGCGCTGTCCGCATTGCGGAAAACCGGCCAGCGCCACCGCCGACAATGCCTTCCGCCCCTTTTGCAGCGAGCGCTGCAAGCTGATCGACCTGGGTGCCTGGCTTGGGGAAGCCCACCGCATTCCCTTGGCCACGCCGCCGGACGACGCACTGGACCCGTCCGACGGGGAAGATCTGGCGTCCCCAGACCCCTGAATCGCAGTGACGATAGCCTTGGGATGTGGCTTGCTGTGCCATGGACTTAAAGACGCTGCGCGTGGCGGAACAACACGCCTGTCCCGGCCAGGTCATTGCGGCTTACCAGCGCAAGCGCCCCAAGCGATAGATGGATCACCTCAAGGCGCGGAGACGGCTTCCGGAGCGGGGCGTCGCGCCTGTGGTTGAAGCCTGGCCTGGCCTTCGCCACGCGGGTCGGAGGCGGCGCTCAACGCCCCGGTACGGCGGTTCCAAGTAATGGCCTGCATGTCCCCGTAGTCGCGGGAGACCTGCTCCACCCGATGACCCAGGGCGGTGAGGCGCTTCACCGTTTCACTGTCAAAAGCCTTGGCCTCGAAGAACAGGATGTCGGGCAGATACTGGTGGTGATAGCGGGGTAGGGCGACCATCGCCGGCGCATCGGCGCCGTCGGCGAACGCCAGGCTGGCAAGCAGCACCATGCTGATGATGCGACTGCCCCCAGGGGTGCCGAGAATGGCGAGCCGATCACCCTGTTCCAGGAAAGTGGGCGTCATGCTGGACAAGGGACGCTTGCCGGGGGCAATGGCATTGGCGCTGCCCCCCACCAGTCCATAGGCGTTGGGTTGACCGGGCGCGGCGGCGAAATCATCCATTTCATTGTTGAGAACCACCCCTGTTCCCGGCGCCACGAATCCCGACCCGAAAGGGGTATTGATGGACAGCGTGGCCGCCACCCGGTTGCCCGCGGCATCGATCACCGAGAAATGAGTCGTGTGCCGGTCCAGGGTCGACTGCAAGGGGTTCTTGGCCTCCAGGAGGACGCTGGGGGTGGCTCGCAGCGGATCGATGGACTGGCGCAATTGCGCGCCATAGGCGGGGTCCAACAGCCGGGTCAGGGGCATCGATACGCTATCCGGATCACCCAGATAACGCGCACGATCGGCATAGGCGCGCCGCATGGCCTCGGTGATCCAGTGGATTCGTGTGACTGGGGGCATGGCGGACAAGTCCACCCCCGCCAGGATGTTGAGCGCCTCGGTCAGGACCACGCCACCCGAGGACGGTGGGGAGGCTGAGGTGACGCGCATGCCCCGGTAAATGCTTGTGATTGGCTCCCGCTCGATCACCTGATAGCCGGCCAGATCCTCCTGGGTCCAGATCCCACCGGCCGTGCGAACGCCTTCGACCAAGCGTCGCGCCACGGCGCCGCCATAGAACCCCTCATGGCCATGATCGACCAGGGATTGCAGGGTATCGGCCAGATCTGTCTGGCGCAGCGTCCAGCCCGGCAAAGGGGCGGTGCCGGCTGCCAGGAAAATACGGCGTGCCTCGGGGGAGGCGAGCAGGGCCGGAAAACGGTAACCGGCCATCAGGGCATAGCGAGGTCCGACGGCGAAGCCTTCACGGGCAAGTCGAATGGCTGGCCTCAGGCTGGTGGCGAGGGGCAGTCGGCCATAGTGCCGGGCGAGATGCACCA
>JBATEM010000038.1:0-5170 GCA_049664005.1 Candidatus Macondimonas sp. | reverse complement strand
TCGCGACCGGTCACGTTATGCAGGTTGAAATGAATGCCCGGGTGGCGCGCCGAGAAGCGGCCGACCAGGTCGGGCAGCAGGTAGAGCAGGGTAGATTCCCCGGCGGCGATATTGAGCTGGCCGGATTCCAGCGAGCCGCGGCGCGCCGAGAAATTTTCCGGCAAGGCCTCAAGTCCTTCCACCAGCGGCAGCGCCAGCTCATACAGGATGTGTCCCTCGGGCGTGAGCTTGATCTTGGGGCCGCGGCGCTCGAACAGCACCACGTCCAGTTCGCGCTCCAGGGCCTGGATCTGCAAGGACACCGACGGCTGGCTCAGGGACATGCGCTCGGCGGCCTTGGAAATGCTGCCGGTCTGGGTGGCGTAACAGAACCCCCGCAATTGTTGCAGGCGGTTGTGTTTGTAGTAGTGTCGAGACGGTTCCTCCATCAGGCGGTGCTCCCTGCATGCCATCAATGATTGATCAGAAAAATATTAAAAATTGAATGGATTGGGCTGTCAAATATATTTCAAAAGCTCTATTATTGGCGATTCAAATAGGCCCGGCGATTGCGGGTGTGCGAGAGTGATCCAGAACAAGACCACAGGTCCGTGGCGGCTTTCCGTCATGAATGGCCCATCTGATCCGGTCCCGTACCCCTGGGCTTGGCTGTTGCCCCGATGCCTCTGAGGCGTTGGGCTCGCGCTATTGCATTGCCTTGAATCCTTGATGTCCATGTGCCGCAGGAGACTGCCATGACGCCCTACCAGACCCGCAACGGTGAGATCGCGATCCTTGGTCCGATGACGCCCGAGTATCAATCGGTGCTGACCGCCGAGGCCCTTGAGTTCATCACCGAGCTGGTCGCCCGCTACGCTCCCGAGCGGGACCGCTTGATGGCGCGGCGGCGTGAGCGTCAGCAAGCCTTCGATGGCGGCGCACTGCCGGATTTTCTCCCTGAAACCGCAGCCATTCGCGCTGGCGACTGGACGGTGGCGCCGATCCCGGCGGATCTGCAGGATCGGCGGGTGGAGATCACCGGTCCCGTGGACCGCAAGATGATCATCAACGCCCTCAATGCTCCGGTCAAGTGTTTCATGGCTTGCCTGGAGGATGCCCTGTCGCCGACCTGGGACAATGTGATCCAGGGACAGATCAATCTGAAGGACGCGGTGGCGGGAAGCATTTCCTTCGCCAACCCGGATGGCAAGACCTACCGGCTCGGCGACAAGACCGCCGTGCTGATCGCCCGGCCGCGCGGCTGGCACCTGCCGGAAAAGCACATTACGCTCAACGGCCAGATCGTTCCCGCCGCGCTGGTGGACTTCGGCCTGTACTTTTTCCACAACGCCCGCGATCTGATCGCCAAGGGCACCGGCCCCTACTACTACCTGCCAAAGATGGAGAGCCATCTCGAAGCCCGGCTGTGGGCCCAGGTGATGGATTTCTCCGAAGACCACTTTGGACTCGCCCGTGGCACCATCAAGGCCACCATCCTGATCGAGACGCTGCCGGCGGTATTCGAGATGGACGAGATCCTCTATGAGATGCGCGACCACATCGTCGCCCTCAACTGCGGTCGCTGGGACTATATCTTCAGCTATATCAAGACCCTGAAGAATCACTCCGATCGGGTATTGCCTGACCGGGGTGTCGTGAGCATGGACAAGCCATTCCTGGATGCCTACTCACGGCTGCTGATCAAAACCTGCCACAAGCGGGGTGCATTGGCCATGGGCGGCATGGCGGCGTTCATTCCGGTCAAAGATCCCGGACAGAACGAGATCGCCTTGGCCAAGGTTCGCGCCGATAAAGAACGGGAAGCGCGCAACGGCCATGATGGAACCTGGATTGCCCACCCCGGCCTCGCCGGCGTGGCGGTCGAGGTTTTCAACCAGTACATCGGGCCCAACCGGCTCAACCAGCTCCATGTCATGCGAGACAACGACACCTCCGTCACCGCGCGCGATCTGCTGCAGCCCTGTGAAGGCGCAGCGACCGAGGCGGGACTGCGGGGGAATATCCGGGTTGCCGTGCAATACATCGAAGCCTGGATCAGCGGTCGCGGCGCGGTGCCGATCTATAACCTGATGGAAGACGCAGCGACGGCAGAAATCAGTCGCACCCAGATCTGGCAGTGGATACGCCACGGCATTCGCCTCGACAGTGGGGAGACGGTTACCGCCGCCCTGTTCCGTCGACTGCTCGCCGAGGAGCTGGAAGTGGTCCGCAAGGAGGTGGGCGAGGACGCCTACACCAACGGACGCTTCAACGAGGCCGCACAGATCATGGATCGCATCACCACGGCCGATGAGTGCGTGGATTTCCTGACCCTGGCTGCTTACGACTACCTGCCCTAATCGTGGAGAAAATGATGTCGATCACGCGCGAGCAACAAATCAAGGCCCTGGAAAAAGATTGGGCCGAAAATTCCCGCTGGAAGAGCGTCAAGCGCGGTTATTCCGCTGCCGACGTCGTCCGTCTGCGCGGTAGCGTTCAATTGGATCACACGCTGGCCAAGCGCGGCGCCGAGAAGCTGTGGAAGCTGGTCAATGGCGAGGCCAAGAAGGGCTATGTGAACGCCTTCGGTGCGATCACCGCTGGCCAGGCGATGCAGCAGGCCAAGGCCGGTCTGGAAGCCGTGTACCTGTCGGGCTGGCAGGTCGCCGCCGACGGCAACACCTCCGAAACCATGTACCCCGACCAGTCGCTGTACGCCTACGACTCTGTGCCGACCATGGTGCGCCGCATCAACAACACCTTCAAGCGCGCCGATGAAATCCAGTGGTCGCGCGGCATCGAGCCCGGCAGCAAGGAATTCGTCGACTACTTCCTGCCCATCGTGGCGGACGCCGAAGCCGGTTTCGGCGGCGTGTTGAACGCCTTCGAGCTGATGAAGAACATGATCACCGCCGGCGCCGCTGGTGTGCATTTCGAAGACCAGCTGGCTGCCGTGAAGAAGTGCGGTCACATGGGCGGCAAGGTGTTGGTGCCGACCGCGGAAGCCGTCGAGAAGCTCATCGCGGCACGTTTCGCGGCGGACGTGATGGGCGTGCCCACCATCGTGCTGGCCCGTACCGATGCCGAGGCGGCCAACCTGATCACCTCGAATCATGACGCCAACGACAAGCCCTTCCTGACCGGCGAGCGCACCCAGGAAGGCTTCTACCGCGTCAAGAATGGTCTGGAGCAGGCCATCAGCCGCGGCGTGGCCTATGCGCCCTATGCCGATCTGGTGTGGTGTGAAACCGGTACGCCGGACCTGGGCTTTGCCCGCGAGTTCGCGCAGGCCGTGCTCAAGGCCTGCCCCGGCAAGCTGCTGAGCTACAACTGCTCACCATCCTTCAACTGGAAGAAGAACCTGGACGACAAGACCATCGCCAAGTTCCAGGATGAGCTGTCCGCGCTGGGCTACAAGTACCAGTTCATCACGCTGGCCGGCATCCACATCAACTGGTACAACACCTTCCAGTTCGCCCATGCCTACGCCCGCGGCGAGGGCATGAAGCACTACACCGATATGGTGCAGGAACCGGAATTCGCCGCCCGCGAAAAGGGTTACACCTTCGTGTCGCACCAGCAGGAAGTCGGCGCAGGCTACTTCGACGATGTCACCACCGTGATCCAGGGCGGATCGAGCAGCGTCAAGGCGCTGACCGGCTCCACCGAAGAAGAGCAGTTCCACTGAGCGGAATCGTTCTGATCTGAACGCGGCAAGCCCATTGTGTTGCCGATGAAAAGACCCGGAGGAGCAATCCCCCGGGTCTTTTTTCGCTTGGCGGTTGAGGGCGCAAGCGCGGTGTCGCAATTTGCGAATGCAGCGCGGATCCCGATCTGAAGCGCCGGCTTCCCGCGTCCGTCTCAGTGCTTGACAGGAGCCCGCCCAGCGCGGAAAATTCGCCCTCTTCCGCGACAGCGCGGGCTGAATTGTGGCTAGGTAGCTCAGCCGGTTAGAGCGCATCACTCATAATGATGAGGTCGGCGGTTCGAGCCCGCCCCTAGCTACCACATTCGATGTAAACGGCGCCCTGGGCGCCGTTTTTCGTTGTCGCCGGCGGCGCACTCAAAAAGGCTTGGTGACCGCAAGCAGCACGATGACGATCAGGAACAGCGAGGGAATCTCGTTGATCCAGCGGTAAAAGCGGCCGCTGTGGATGCCCGGCCGCACCGCCAGCTCGCGCATCAGCCGCCACAGATAGATGTGATAGCCGAGCAGCAGCAGCACCAGCGTCAATTTCAGATGCAGCCAGCCGCTTTTGGCATAAGCCTGCCAGGCGTAATCCACCAGCAGCCACAGGCCGAACAGCGCGGTGCCGCTGGCGCCTATGGTCATCATCACGAACAGACGGCGCTCCATCAGCGCGAACCGCGCGCGCTCGGCGGGGCTGCTCAGTTCACAGTGATAGACGAACAGACGCGGCAGATAGAACAGGCCGGCGAACCAGGTCACCATGAAAATCACATGGAAGGCCTTGACGGTGAGCATGGGAAGAGACTCCTGCAACACGGGGAACTTGTGGATGGGGCGTCGGCCCGCGATCATGGCAAGGTGGCGATGGTGTCGCAAGCAATGCGGGGCCGGCTGGCCCCCATGGGAAGGAGTACAGCGTGATTTCAGCGGGTATCGTGGGCGGAACCGGTTACACCGGCGTGGAGTTGTTGCGGATTCTGGCGAACCATCCGGAAGTGCAGGTGGATTGCCTGACTTCCCGGGGCGCGGAAGGCACGGCGGTTGCTGAGCTGTTTCCCAGTCTGCGGGGCCGGATCGATCTGATGTTTACCGCGCCCGAGGTGGAACGGCTCGCCCGCTGCGATGTGGTGTTCTTCGCCACCCCCCACGGCGTGGCGCTGGAGATGGCCTGCGCCCTGCTGGATGCCGGGGCCCGCGTGGTTGACCTCTCCGCCGATTTTCGTCTGCCCGATGCGGCGCTGCTGGCTCGTTGGTATGGCCTCACGCCCGTGAATGCCGAGCTGCTGGGCCGGGCGGTCTACGGTTTGCCCGAGGTGAACCGCGAGGCCTTGCGCACGGCTCGGCTGGTGGCTAATCCGGGTTGCTATCCGACGGTGATCCAGTTGGGCTTCCTGCCGCTGTTGGAGCGGGGCTGGATCGATCCGCAGCGCCTGATCGCCAGCGCCGCCAGCGGCGCAAGCGGGGCGGGGCGGGGCGCCAAGGTCGATTCCCTGTATTGCG
>JBATEM010000037.1:0-4301 GCA_049664005.1 Candidatus Macondimonas sp. | reverse complement strand
GCGCCATAGAGCAGGACATAGATCAGGCCCGCCACAATCGGACTGACGGCAAAGGGCAGGTCGATCATCGTGATCAGCAGTTGCTTGCCGCGAAAGCTGAACTTGGCGATGGCCCAACTGGCCGCCAGACCGAAAACCACGTTCAAGGGAACCGCAATGCCGGCGGCCAGCAGGGTGAGGCGGATGGCCGCACGGGCATCCGGTTCGGTGATGGCGGCCCAATACACGCCAAAGCCCCGCGCCAAGGCTTCCGTAAACACCGCCACCAGCGGCAGGATCAGGAACAATCCCAGGAACCCCAGCATCACCCCGATCAGGATCAGGCGGGCCAGCGGCCCTTCGGTCGCGAGCCGGGTCTGTGTGCCTGAGGGACCATGCTTCAAATCAATGGCGGGCGCGCCTGCGGCCATGTTCAGGCCCCCTGTCGGGTTTGGTTCCAGTGCTGGAGCCCATTGATGCCCAGCAACAGAACAAAGGAAAACAGCAGCATCACGCTTCCCAGGGCGGCTGCCCCGGCGTAGTCGTACTGCTCCAGCTTGGTGACGATGAGCAAGGGCGTGATCTCGGTGCGCATCGGCAGATTGCCGCTGATGAAGACCACCGAGCCATATTCCCCGATGGCGCGCGCAAACGACATGGCAAAGCCGGTGAGCAAGGCCGGCAGCAAAGTCGGCAGCAACACCCGGAGGAAGGTCTGGACGCGGTCGGCGCCCAGGCTGGCGGCGGCCTCTTCCAGTTCCGGTCCGAGGTTTTCCAGTACCGGCTGAACGGTGCGCACCACATAGGGCAGGCCGATGAAGGTCAGGGCCACGGCGATGCCGAGCGGCGCATAGGCCACCTTGATCCCCACCGCATCCAGCCAGCGCCCGAGCCAGCCATTGGGCGCGTAGAGGGTGGTCAGCGTGATGCCGGCCACCGCAGTGGGTAGGGCAAAAGGCAGGTCCACCAGCGCGTCCACCAGCTTCCTGCCCGGAAACGGATAGCGCACCAGCACCCAGGCCGTGATCAGGCCAAAGATGCCGTTGATCCCGGCTGCCAGCAGGGACGTCCACAGAGTCAGGCGGTAACTGGCCACCGCGCGTGGATCACTGATGGTCGCCCACAGCGTGGCCCACGACGGGGTCAAGGCCTTGGCCACCAGCGCGGCCAGCGGCAGCAACACCACCAGTGTGGCGTAGGTCACAGTAAAGCCCATGGTGAGTCCGAAGCCGGGTATCACTGGACGGGTCTTGCGCGTCATCAAATCTCCTCTGGCGATTGGGCATGCATCGGCAGCACGATCACATCGGTGGCCCGGATCATCACCTGGAGCCGGCGGCCCGGTTGCAAGGACTGGCGCCGGCTTGATGTCGCCGGCAAGCGCACCTGCAACACCTGATCCCCCAGCGCCACATCCAGCTCAAGCCATCCCGGTGTATCGGTAATGAGCAGGATGCGGCCCGTCATCCGGTTGCCCGGAACGACCGCAACAGCCTGCGGGGTGGGCGGTGGAGATGGCGCCATGATGAGGTTGACCTGATCGGGTTGTCGGGCGTGTCAGGAAAATGGGCGCTCAGGGGCGCCCACCCCCGACAGGGATCTGGTCGAAAAAGCCACCATCGGCAAAATGCGTCTTCTGGGCTTTTTCCCAGCCGCCGAAGGCTTCATCGACAGTGATCAGTCGCACTTTGGGAAAACGAGCCAGATCCTTGGGGTCGGCTGCCTTGGCGTCGCGCGGACGGAAGTAGTGCTTCGCCGCCAGGCGCTGGCCTTCGGGGCTGTAGAGATATTCCAGGTAAGCCTGGGCCAGGGGCAGGTTGCCATGCGCGCGGGCATAGTCATCCACCACGGCGACCGTGGGTTCGGCCAGGATGGACAGCGAGGGCACCACGATCTCGAAGCGATCCGCGCCCAGCTCGTTCAGGGTGAGAAAGGCTTCGTTTTCCCAGGTCAGCAACACATCACCGATGCCGCGTTGCGCAAAGGTGGTGGTACTGCCGCGGGCGCCGGAATCCAGGACAGGGACGTTCTTGAACAAGGCCGTCACGAAGGCGCGGGCGGCTTCATCCGAGCCCTGCTTTTCGCGGGCATAGGCCCAGGCAGCCAGATAATTCCAGCGCGCGCCCCCGGAAGTCTTGGGATTGGGGGTGATCACCTGCAGGCCAGGCTTGATCAGATCGTCCCAGTCGCGGATCCCCTTGGGATTGCCCTTGCGCACCAGAAACACGATGGTCGAGGTATAGGGGGCGCTGTTGCTGGGCAGACGTTTTTGCCAGTCGGTCGGGACATGGCCGGAGCGGGCAATGGCGTCGATATCGGAGGCCAGCGCGAGAGTAACCACGTCCGCCTTCAGGCCATCGATCACGGCGCGCGCCTGTTTTCCCGAACCGCCGTGGGATTGCTGGAAGCTGATTGATTCGCCGTTTTTTTCCTTCCAATGGCGCGCGAAGGCGGCGTTGTAATCCTGGTAAAACTCCCGGGTGGGGTCATAGGATACATTGAGCAGGCTGCGCTCGGCCGCATGGGCGGAGTGGCAGCCCAGGCCGGCCAGCAGGACCGCGAGACCGAAGGTCGAGCCCCGCCCAATGCGGCGCAAGAGGAGCGCGGCCCATCGGGTAGAGCGGCGGGTGACAGCGGGAAATTCCATGAGATCTCCTTTGATCCGATTGATTGGTAATCAAGAGGCTGATCGCCTGGAACTTCCGGAGGTCCGGTCAGTTCAGCGGGATTTGAATCAAAAACAACGGGCTTGGGTTAACCCGCAGCGTGCGGGGGTTCCGGGCTTGCGATGCGAATTTTCTCGCGCCGCTCGATCTGCACCACGCGCCCGTCATGCACCGTGATTTCGATCGCTCCGAAACGCAGCCCGGCCAGCAGGCGGCTGATCTGGCTCATCACCTCGGGAGCCAAGGCGGGATCCACATTCCGGTTCAGGCCCGCGCGGGGGTCTTGCACGGTTTACGCTTGGTTTGAGTCTTTGGTGGGCCCATTGTAGGGAGCCCGTCTTATTCTTTGAAATAATTAGTTATTAGTTTTATATGAATTATAGGAATTTACAGGAGTGCGTTCATGGCCACCCGATCAATGCTCATCAGCGGCGCCAGCTCCGGCATCGGCGCGGCGGTGGCCCGCGAATTGGCCCGGCACGGCTGGCCGCTGGCGCTATCCGCACGGCGCCGGGATGCCTTGGACGATCTGGCCAGCGAGCTGCGCCAGCGGCATCCTGGGTTGCGCGTCAGCGTGCACGTTCACGATGTGACGGACTACGCGAGCAGTGACGCCCTGATCCGGGATGCGGCGGAGGCGCTGGGGGGATTGAGCGCGGTGTTCGTCAATGCGGGGATCGGCCTCGGCGGGCGCATCGGCGGGAAGTCCTTCGACAAACAGCGGCGCACCATCGAGACCAATCTGCTCGGCGCCATGGCCGTCACCGATGCGGCGGTACGCCATTTCCGTGCGCATGGCGGCGGGCAGGTGGTGGGGACCTGTTCGGTGGCAGCGTTTCGCGGCATGCCCGGAAACGTCGCCTATTCCGCCTCCAAGGCGGCGCTGTCCACCTATCTGGAGGGCTTGCGGGCGGAGGGCTGGCGCGAGGGGATCCGGGTGACGGTGCTCTACCCTGGCTTTGTGCGCACCCCCATTGTCGAGGGCGTGGCCCACACGCCGTTTGCCATCGAGGCCGATCGGGCAGCGCGCCTCATCGTGCGCGCCATCGAACGCCAAGCACCCCGCGCCATCGTGCCGCGTTTTCCCTGGACGCTGGCGCGTTGGCTGATGCCCTTGATCCCCTCCCGGTTGCTGGCGCGCGCTGGCTTCTGATGCCAAAGGATCGTAAGGCCCGCACCGATCATTTCCAGATGAAGCATTTTGTCGAACGCTATGCGCGTCCGGTTCGGCCGGGGCGGGACAGCGGGATCAGCGCGCCACCCAACCGCCATCCACCGGCAGCGCCGCGCCCGTGATGAAGCTGGCCCGGTCGGAACATAGCCAGGCCACGGCTTCACCGATCTCGCCGGGCTGGCCCAGGCGGCCGATGGGTTCTGCGGCTGCAAAGCCGGCCGCCATGGCCGGATCGCCCGCGATCAAGCGATCAATCATGGCGGTCTGGATCACACCAGGGCAGACGGCATTGACTCGGATGGCGTGGGCTGCAAATTCCAGGGCGGCCGTCTTGGTCAGACCGATCAAAGCATGCTTGGAAGCAACATAGGCCGGCAACCCCTCGAAGCCCACCAGTCCGGCGATGGAGGCCATGTTGACGATGGCGCCTCCGCCCTGCTGGCGCATCTGGCGCAGTTCGGCACGCAGGCAGTACCATGCGC
>JBATEM010000036.1:0-1921 GCA_049664005.1 Candidatus Macondimonas sp. | reverse complement strand
GCCGACTTCCGCCTGGGCGGCATCGGCGCCCCGCGCACGCGCGCGGCCCAGTGCCTGGGCCACGGCAGCCTCCAGCATGGGCAGGCGTTCCAGGGGATCGGACAGGGGGACTGCTGTTGCTGAATTGTGCGTCACGGTCATCGCGCTCAGTCATCGCCAGTCAGAGTGATCATCGGATTCTAACAGCCCTCACCACGGGATGTGCTGCGCAGATTACGACGCCACGCCCCAACCAGCTTTATCTGCGACAATACGGGCCGACATTTTCCTATTGCCTTTGCGTGGCGAATCTCCTAGCCTTCGCGCTTGATCCTGAAGTGAAGCGTCGCGCCGGATTCCGCCGGCTGCGGCTTACCAGCCATTGCGTTGGGCGCGGCGATCGAACACAGGGAAGTGAAATCCACCCATCCTAAGGGACAAGGAAACGATGGCCTACGACTCAACGTATCTGCGGGGCAAGGCGGCAATCGTCGGCGCTGCGGACGAAGTCTCGCCCACCGGCGAGCTTCACCTGACCGAGCGCGAACTCGAAGTCAAAGTAATCCACGCCGCGCTGGAAGATGCCGGGCTCAAGCTGTCCGATGTCGACGGGTTGTTCTGCACCGGGATGATGATGCCCAGCATGGAACTCGCTGAGCATCTGGGCATTCGTCCGCGCTACACCGACAGCACCATGACCGGCGGCTCGAGCTTCGAGGTTCACGTCGAGCACGCTGCGGCCGCCATCGCGCTGGGCCTGTGCGAAGTCGCCGTATCGGTCTACGCCCAGACGCCCCGCTCCAAGGGCGGCCTGACCGGCGGCATGGCCGCCATGATGAGCGCCTTCGATCGCAAGAACCCGCCACCCTTTCTGGAATGGGAAATGCCGGCGGGTCTCATGCTTCCCGCAGGCGCCTATGCGCTGGCCGCCAGCCGTCACCAGCACCTCTACGGCACCACCTCCGAGCAGTTGGCACAGATCGCCGTCTCCACCCGTCAATGGGCGCAGATGAATCCGCGTGCCCGCTACCAGGAAGCCATGTCCATCGCGGACGTGCTGAATTCGCCACTGGTGTGCGACCCCCTGCACCGCTATGACTGCTGTCTGGTCACAGACGGCGCCGGCGCCGTGGTCATCACCAGCGCCGAGCGAGCCCGGCACCTGAAGAAGAAACCCGTCTATGTGATGGGCGTCGGCACCCATCACGATCACGCCATGATGATCTCGGAGATGCCCGAACTCACCGTAACCCCGGGCGCAGTGTCGGCCCCCAAGGCCTTCAACATGGCCGGCGTCGCCCCCAAGGACATCGACCTGGTGATGACCTATGACTCCTTCACCATCACGGTGCTGATGTCGCTGGAAGACATGGGCTTCTGCCCCAAGGGTGAAGGCGGCCGCTTCGTGGAAGATGGCAAGCTGGGCCCTGGCGGCGCGCTGCCCACCAACACCAACGGCGGCGGCCTGTCCTACACCCATCCAGGCATGTACGGCATGTTCCTGCTGGTGGAAGCCACCCGCCAGTTGCGCGGCGAATGCGGCCCCCGTCAGGTGCCCGACGCCAAGCTGGCGGTTGCGCACGGCGTGGGTGGCGTCCTGTCCGCCTGTTCCACGGTAGTCCTGGGTACGGAGGAAACGCTATGAGCCGCATGATGATGGGCACCTCGCCCCACGCCGAGCCGTTCTGGAAGGCGACCGAAGACAAGAAACTGGTGTTGCAGTACAGCCCGGAAACCGAACGTTACTATCACTACCCCCGGGAGCCCATCGTGGTCTCCCCCAAGACCGGCGCAGTGGAATGGCGTGAAGCCAGGGGACTGGGCGAAATCTACGCCTTCAGCGTCATGCGCAAGCCCGGCAATCCGTCCATGGGCGCACGGGTCCCCTATGTGGTGGCCATCGTGCAACTGGAAGAAGGCGTACGCATGATGACCAACGTGG
>JBATEM010000035.1:0-4070 GCA_049664005.1 Candidatus Macondimonas sp. | reverse complement strand
GGGTTGCGCGTCAGCGTGCACGTTCACGATGTGACGGACTACGCGAGCAGTGACGCCCTGATCCGGGATGCGGCGGAGGCGCTGGGAGGATTGAGCGCGGTGTTCGTCAACGCGGGGATCGGCCTCGGCGGACGCATCGGCGGGAAGTCCTTCGACAAACAGCGGCGCACCATCGAAACCAATCTGCTCGGCGCCATGGCCGTTACTGACGCGGCGGTACGCCATTTCCGTGCTCATGGCGGCGGGCAGGTGGTGGGGACCTGTTCGGTGGCAGCGTTTCGCGGCGTGCCCGGAAACGTCGCCTATTCCGCCTCCAAGGCGGCGCTGTCCACCTATCTGGAGGGCTTGCGGGCAGAGGGCTGGCGCGAGGGGATCCGGGTGACGGTGCTCTACCCCGGCTTTGTGCGCACCCCTATCGTCGAGGGTGTGGCCCACACGCCGTTTGCCATCGAGGCAGGGCGGGCAGCACGCCTCATCGTGCGCGCCATCGAACGCCAGGCGCCCCGCGCCATCGTGCCGCGTTTTCCCTGGATGCTGGCGCGTTGGCTGATGCCCTTGATCCCGTCCCGGCTGCTGGCACGCGCCGGCTATTGATGCCAAAGGATCTTGAGACCCGCGCCGATCATTTCCAGATGAAGCATCTTGCCGAACGATGTGCGCGTCCGGTTCGCCCGGGGCGGGACAGCGGCATCAGCGCGCCACCCAACCGCCATCCACCGGCAGCGCCGCGCCCGTGATGAAGCTGGTCCGGTCGGAACATAGCCAGGCCACGGCTTCACCGATCTCGCCGGGCTGGCCCAGGCGGCCAACGGGTTCTGCGGCCGCAAAGCCGGCCGCCATGGCTGGATCACCGGCGATCAAGCGATCAATCATGGCGGTCTGGATCACACCAGGACAGACGGCATTGACCCGGATGGCATGGGGGGCGAACTCCAGGGCGGCTGTCTTGGTCAGACCGATCAAAGCATGCTTGGAGGCAACATAGGCCGGCAGCCCCTCGAAGCCCACCAGTCCGGCGATGGAGGCCATGTTGACGATGGCGCCTCCGCCCTGCTGGCGCATCTGGCGCAGTTCGGCGCGCAGGCAATACCACGCGCCGGTCAGGTTGACGGCGAGCGTGCGAGACCAGTTGGCGTCGCTGCATTCGGCGGTATTGCCGCGTTCCCCTTCGATGCCGGCGTTGTTGACCGCCCAGTCAAGGCGGCCGAAGCGTTCCACCGTGACCGCCACCAGCGCGTCCACGGCGGCCGCATCGGTCACGTCGGTGCGTCGGAATTCGGCCTCCCCACCCTGTGCACGGATGAGCGCGACGGTTTCCTCGCCGCCTTCCACGTCCACGTCGGCCACCATCACCCGGGCGCCTTCCCGCGCCATCACCAAGGCCGCGGCGCGACCAATGCCGCCGCCGGCTCCCGTGACCAATCCCGCTCGATTCAGTAGCTCACCACGCATGGTCGTTTCCTCCTGATTCTGTGAATGAATGGAGTGGACTCCGGATGTGATGGCCGGTCGATCGGACCCCGGCATGCCATGGCCCGGCATGTTCAGGGGGAAGCTTAAGCTTGCCGAAGCGCGCCAGTGGTGATGATTCTGTGACTCGCGATGCCTGTCACGGATTGGGTGCGCCTTGCGACCACGCCCGCAGGAACAGGATGGCCTGGTTCACAGGCACTTGTAGACGCCGAAGGTCTGGCGGCCATTGACCACGCCTGTCAAGGCCGAAACGGTGTCACCGCCCATGTCGATGGCATTGTTCTTGGCCACGCGCTGCAGGTCGGTTTCAACGGATGCGCTGCGCCGCGCCAGGAAACCCACCCGATCCAGCACCTGAACCTTGGTCTGGCCGATTTCCATACAGTTTTTCACCCGCTCCAGCGGCAGGATCAGGACCTTGTCCGCCCCTGGGCTCTTGGGGATGAAGGAGCAGGCCGTCAGTAGCGCGGGCAAGAGGGCGAGGAAGATCAATTTCTGTTTCATGAACGGTCATTCTCCTGATGGGACTTTGCGGGGGAGGAGGCCTCACTCCGTGCCGGAGCAGCCGGCTGTTGTCTGGTGAAAAAGGCCTGCATGGCGGCTCGTGCCTCGGCAGATTGTAACTGACGCGCAAAAGCTTGCACCTCTTGATGCAGCGCGGCATCAATGGCCGGCCGGTGGGGCGCGCGCAACAAGGCTTTGGTTTGCAGCAGTGCCTGGGGCGGCAGGCGCGCCAGTCGTTCGGCCTGTGCTCGCACGTGCGCCTGCAGTGCCTCGACATCAACCACGCCGTTGATCAACCCGGACTGGGCGGCCATCGGTGCATCCAGTGGCTCGCCGGACAACAGCATCGCGCTCGCCTGCTTGGCGCCTATTGCCAGGGGCAAGAGATAGGAGGCCGCGCCTTCCGGAACCAGGGCAAGGCGCGCAAACGGCAGCTCGAAACGGGCCTGGGGCGCCGCCCAAGCCAAATCGCAATGCAGCAGCATCGTGGTACCGATGCCGACTGCCACGCCGGGCACGGCGGCCAGCAGCGGTTTGGAGAAGCGACTGATGGCATGCAGAAAGCGAATGACCGGGCTGTCGACACCCAGGGGTGGATTTTTCAGAAAATCCTGCAAGTCGTTGCCTGCGGTGAAACAATTTCCGGCGCCGGTCAGGATCACAGCGCGCACATCCGGGTCGCCGTCGGCGGCTTCCAGGGCCTCGACCAGCGCCGTATACATGGCATGGGTCAGAGCGTTGCGCTTCTCGGGCCGGTTGAACGCGAGCGTCCAGACCGGGCCGGCGCGCTCAATGAGAATGTCCGTGTTCATGGTGAAAAAGCTTCCGGTTCGGGGCGGGGCGCGTATCCGCCGGGTTTGAAGGGGGTGTCACGCGCCGCGCCGGATCGTAGGGCATGCGATGCACGACCCAGGCCTGGGGTTCGGGTTGCAGGGTAACGTGGCGGATCTCGAAGCGCTCGGCAAGCAGTTGCCGCAAGCCACCCAGCAAGCTCGGCCATTCCTCCAGGGTGTCCAGATCGACATGGGCGGACAGGGCGACGTGTCCGCTGGACAGCGTCCAGATGTGCAGGTCGTGGATGCCGCGCACGCCGGGGACTGCGGCCATGGCGCGTCCCACGAGCGCCAGATCCAGGTGGCCCGGCACCCCTTCCATGACGATCTGCAAACCCTCGCGCAGCACCCGCACGCTGCCCGCCAGCAGCAGGGCGCAGATCACCAGCGTCAGCAGGGGGTCGATGCGCATCCAGCCCGTGGCCAGGATCACCAGTCCCGAGAGCAGGGCCGCGACCGAGCCCAGCGCATCGCCTGCCACGTGCAAAACGGCAGCGCGGATGTTCAGGGTCCGTTGCCCGCGCAGCAGCAAGGCCAGCACGCCCAGGTTGAAGGCCAGCCCCACGGCCGCCACCAGCAACACCACGCCACCCGCTACGGGTTCCGGAGCTTGCAAGCGGCGCAAGGCCCCGAACAGCAGCCCCAACGCCAGGATCAGCATGATGAGCGCATTGGCCAGCGCGGCCACCACCTCCGCCCGCCCGAAGCCATAGGAATGCTGCAGGCTGGCCGGCCGGCGCGCCAGTCGGGCCGCAATGGCGGCCAGGATCAGCGCCCCGGCGTCGGTGACCATGTGGCCCGCATCGCCCATCAGCGCCAGGGAATTGCCCCAGTAGCCGACACCGGCCTCGACGGCGGCGAAGGCCAGGGTGAGCCCGGTTGCCCAGTTGAGGCGATGGGAACCCGCCTCGTCGTGATCATGGCCCTCATGAGCGTGGGAGTGCGCCAAGGTCGTTTACTCCGCCGCGCGCCAGTCGCCGGAAAGGCCGCCGCTTTTTTCCAGCAGCCGGATGCCGTCGATGACCATGCCCCGCTCCAGGCTCTTGCACATGTCGTAAACCGTCAACAAGGCGACCTGCACCGCCATCAGCGCCTCCATCTCGACCCCGGTGGGCGCGGTGGTCTGGGTGACGGCCTCGCAGCGCACGCCGGCATCGTTCAGTTCCAGGCGCACCGCCACGTGGGTCAGCGGCAGCGGGTGACACAGCGGGATCAGGTCGGCCGTGCGTTTGGCGGCCATGATGCCGGCGAGCTGGGCGA
>JBATEM010000034.1:0-3600 GCA_049664005.1 Candidatus Macondimonas sp. | reverse complement strand
TTGCAACACCGGCTCGCTGGCCACTGCCGGGCTGGGCACGGCGCTGGGGGTGATCCGCACCGCCTGGGCGCAGGATCGTCTGGCGCGGGTGCTCGCCACCGAATCGCGCCCCTGGTTGCAAGGGGCGCGGCTGACCAGTTGGGAGCTGAACCGGGACGGGATTCCGGTGAGCCTGATCGTGGACAGCGCGGCGGCGTTTTTCATGGCGCGCGGCGAGATCGACTGGGTGATCGTGGGCGCCGACCGCATCACCGCCAACGGCGATGTGGCCAACAAGATCGGCACCTATGCCCTGGCCGTGGCGGCGCGTTACCACGGATTGCGCTTCATGGTGGTGGCGCCCAGCACCACCGTGGACCTCGCGCTGGCCGAAGGCGGTGAGATCCCCATTGAATTCCGCGGACCGGAGGAAGTGCTGCGCCTCGCCGGGCGGGCCGGGCCGGAGCCGCTGCTGGAGGCGCCCAATCCGGTGTTTGATGTGACCCCGGCGGCGCTGATTGATGTGCTGGTGACCGAGAAAGGCGCCATCGAACGACCCGATGCGCCCACCCTGGCGGCCTTGATGGCCCGGTCGTGAGGCGGGCTTCCCCCTGTGCTAAGATTCGCCTCTTAAATCGGTAACGGGACGCGGGGATTCATCCCGCGACGGCAAGGCATGGTCGAGGCAGCAAAAGAAATCCTGAACGTCAATCTCGAAGACGAGATGCGCCAGTCCTATCTGGATTACGCCATGAGCGTGATCGTGGGCCGAGCGCTGCCCGATGTGCGCGACGGCCTGAAACCCGTGCATCGGCGCGTGCTCTTCGCCATGCACGAGCTCAGCAACGACTGGAACAAGCCTTACAAGAAATCCGCCCGCGTGGTGGGCGACGTCATCGGTAAATACCACCCGCACGGCGACACGGCGGTGTACGACACCATCGTGCGCATGGCCCAGCCGTTTTCCATGCGCTATCTGCTGGTGGACGGGCAGGGTAACTTCGGCTCCATCGACGGCGATGCGCCGGCGGCCATGCGCTATACCGAAATCCGCATGTCCAAGCTGGCCCACGAGCTGCTGGCCGATCTGGACAAGGAAACGGTCGATTTCGGGGCCAACTACGACGGCTCCGAACATGAGCCGCTGGTCATGCCGACCCGCGTGCCCAACCTGCTGATCAACGGTTCCACCGGCATCGCCGTGGGCATGGCCACCAACATCCCGCCCCATAACCTGGGCGAGGTGGTGGATGCCTGTCTGGCACTGATCGATAATCCGGCTCTGGAGATCGAGGACCTGCTGGAGCGCGTGCCGGGGCCGGATTTCCCCACCCGCGCGATCATCAACGGCGTACACGGTATCCGCGAGGCCTACCGCACGGGCCGCGGCCGCATCTACCTGCGCTCGCGCTGCCACTTCGAGGAATTCGATCGCGGCCGCCAGGCCATCGTGGTCACCGAACTGCCCTACCAGGTCAACAAGGCCCGGTTGATGGAGAAAATCGCCGAGCTGGTCAAGGAAAAGCGCATCGAAGGGATCACCGAGCTGCGCGATGAGTCCGACAAGGACGGCCTGCGCATGGTGGTCGAGCTGCGTCGCGGCGAGGTGGCCGAGGTGGTGCTCAACAACCTCTATCAGCACACCGCCATGCAGACCGTGTTCGGTATCAACATGGTGGGCCTGCTGGACGGCCAACCGCGACTGCTCAATCTCAAGGATCTGCTGGAGGCGTTCCTGCGCCATCGCCGCGAGGTGGTGACGCGGCGCACCCTGTTCGAGCTGCGCAAGGCGCGCGAGCGCGCCCATCTGGTCGAAGGTCTGGCCATCGCGCTGGCCAACATCGACGAGATGATCGCCCTGATCAAGGCGTCCCCGACGCCGGCCGAGGCCAAGACGGGTTTGATGGCGCGGCCTTGGGCGTCGAATCTGGTCGAGGTGATGCTGGAGCGGGCGGGTGAGGTGTCCGCGCGCCCGGAGGGGCTCGACCCCGAGTTCGGCCAGGGACCGGACGGCTACCGCCTGTCGCCGGCCCAGGCCCAGGCCATCCTGGATCTGCGGCTGCACCGGCTGACCGCATTGGAGCAGGACAAGCTGCTCAATGAATACCGCGAATTGCTCGACACCATCCGCGAGCTGGGCCTGATTCTGGCCGATCCGGGCCGGCTCATGGCGGTGATCCGCGAGGAGCTGACGCGCATCCGCGCCGAATACGCCGATCCCCGGCGCACCGAGATCTTGACTGATCATCTCGACCTGAGCCTGGAAGACCTGATCACGCCGCAGGAGGTCGTCGTCACCCTGACGCATCAGGGTTACGCCAAGAGCCAGCCGGTGGACCAGTACCAGGCGCAACGCCGCGGCGGCCGCGGGAAGAATGCCACGGCCCAGAAGGAAGAGGATTTCATCGACACGATGTTCGTGGCCAACACCCACGATACCCTGCTGTGCTTCTCTTCCCTGGGTAAGGTCTACTGGCTCAAGGTCTACGAATTGCCCCAGGGCAGCCGCGGCGCGCGCGGCAAGCCGATCGTGAACCTGTTGCCCTTGGGCATGGGCGAGCGCATCACCGCGATTTTGCCCATCAAGGAATTCACCGAGGACAGCCATGTGTTCATGGCCACGCGCGGGGGGACGGTCAAGAAGACGCCGCTCTCCGAGTTCTCCCGGCCACGCACGTCCGGCATCATCGCCATCCTGCTGAAAGACGACGATCGCCTGGTCGATGTCGCGCTGACCGATGGCCAGACCGATGTCATGCTGTTTACCGATGCCGGCAAGGCCATCCGTTTCCCCGAATCGGAAGTGCGCTCCATGGGCCGCGCCGCTGGCGGCATCCGGGGCATCAAGCTGGGACGCAACGGCCAGGTGATTGGCCTGCTCAAGGTGGGCGAGGGAACGGTCCTGACGGTGGCGGAAAATGGCTTCGGCAAACGAACGCGGTTCGAGGACTTCCCGGTACACGGTCGGGGCGGGCAGGGCGTGATCGCCTTGCAGACCAGTGAGCGCAATGGCCGCATGGTGGCGGCGGTGCGGGTGAACGCGGATGATCAGGTGATGCTACTGAGCAGCGGTGGCGCCCTGGTGCGCACGGCGGTGGCGGAGATCCCGATCCTGGGCCGCAACACCCAGGGCGTGCGGGTCATCAAACTGGATGCCGGCGAGCGGCTGTGTGCCGTGGACCGGGTGATCTGCGTGGATGAGGATGAGGGCACCGGCGACGATCTGATCTGAGTGGCGCTTCGTCACCGGCCAGGGTTTCGGTATTGGCAGTCGACAGAGGACATTATGGCGCGGGTACACAATTTCAATGCGGGTCCGGCGGCGCTGCCGCAAGCGGTTCTGGAACAGGTGCGGGACGAACTGCTGGACTGGCACGGCAGCGGCATGTCCGTGATGGAAATGAGCCATCGCGGCAAGGAATTCATGGCCATCGCGGCCCAGGCGGAACAGGACCTGCGCGATCTGCTCGCCATCCCGGCGAACTACAAGGTGCTGTTCCTGCAGGGTGGCGCCACGGCCCAGTTCGCCATGGTTCCCCTGAACCTGATGGGTGAGGGACGCCGGGCCGACTATATCCACACCGGCGCCTGGTCCAAGAAGGCCATCGGCGAGGCCAAGAA
>JBATEM010000033.1:0-3401 GCA_049664005.1 Candidatus Macondimonas sp. | reverse complement strand
CGGCGGTCGTGGTGACCGAGCTGCGCGAAGGCGGGAGCCTTATTTCGGCCATGTTCACGGGACGCAAACTGATTGCCGGAACGCCGGTCGATCTGCCGGATCAGCGCCCCAAAACATAGGCCTCTCGCAGAATACCCGATGCGCCGCTCTGCCCGCTCATCTCGGTATCGCCCACCGCAATAAAACCTCGCGTGGGCCGACGCAAGCCAAGCTAGCCGAGCGGTACGCTTGCTTTCAGCCAACGATGCCCTGGGGGCTGCGCTGGTCTGGTGGCAAGCAGCACCCGCCCAACCAACACTCAGCACTTCACGGCGCAAATGCGGTTCGGCCCGGAGTCGGCGGCAGCTGGGGCATTTCCTGGCGGGGAAAGGTTCCGGTCAGGGCGCCGAGGAAGGCGGTCAGATCGCGCACTTCCCCATCGTCCAGCTCCTTGTTCAGCTGGACCTTCGCCATGACGCGCACCGCCTCCTCCAGTGTCGGCACCGAGCCGTTGTGGAAATAGGGCGCGGTCAGGGCGACATTGCGCAGCGTCGGCACCCGAAACATGTGGCGATCGGCTTCCTGATGGGTCACCTGAAAGCGGCCCATATCTTCCGTCAGATGATATTTGGCGTCATAGGCACTGCCGGGAAACGTCGGGAACTTCTGGTAAAACCCCTGCCCTTCGGGCAAGGCCGGACCGGCGAAAGCCGCCCCGCTGTGGCAGGCCACGCAACCGACCTCTTGGAAGGCCCGCATGCCGCGTACCTGGCTCCCGTTCAGCGCTTTGGTGTCCCCCTTGAGATAACGATCCAGGGGGCTATTGGGGGTGGTCAAGGTCCGCTCGTAGGCGGCAATGGCCTGCGCGACCCGGTCGATGGTGATCTCCGGTGCGTTGAAAGCTTGCTTGAACAAGGGCTTGTATCCCTCGATTCCTTGCAGGCGCTTGACCACCGCCGCATGATCGGGGTTACCCATTTCAACGGGGTTGATCATCGGTCCCTTGGCCTGTTCCTCCAGGTTGGACGCACGTCCATCCCAGAACTGCACCGACAGGAAAGCGGCATTCCAAACCGTGGGCGATGACCGGCCGCCCAATTGTCCACGCACTCCCATGGAGAACGATCGGCCATCTTCGCCGCCGCCCATCACGTTGTGGCAAGAGTTGCAGGACACCGAGCCGTCCACACTCAGGCGTGGATCGAAATACAGCGCCTTGCCCAAGGCCACCTTGGCCGGTGTAGTTGGGTTCGTGGTCGGTTCAGCCGGTTTTTCCGGCAACGGCTCGAAAGCCTGCGCCCCCGAGGCGATGCCCAATAGCAACAAGCCAAGTCGGTGGATTCCAGATCCCATCCTGCGCTTTTTCATATCAAGATCCTCCCGCTGATTCCCAAGGCTCAAATCAATCAAAGGTCAGCCCTCTCCTTCCAATGCAGATTAACGCCACAACCTGCTTAAGAAATCCTTAACCATAAAACCAAGCTCCAGTCCTGTAGCTGAACAGAGATATTCATGCTGCTTTTCAAACATCAAGCCCGGCACCAGAATCTATATTAACCACATGTTTTGCAATAAAAAGTCAAACAAAACGACCGTTTTCCTGATTCCGGTCAGCGCCACAAGCAAGACCTCCCGCACCGGCCGCACGAAGACCTACAGATCAGCCGCGTGGCCATCCTCCGCGGCGCCGGAATATTGACGCAGATTCGGTTGCGCCCGGCGGGGGCTCAGCAGCACCCACAAAGCATCATGATGGTCGGGCTAGATTTTATCTCCCGCTGTGAATCTCCTGGCGTCGGTCAAGACGCATATGCGTTAGCGAGCAAGGCTTCGTCAACCACGCTGGAAAAGGCCTTGATTGCCTTTCAGGGCTGCATTGGCGAGAATCGAGCGTTTAATTCTCCGCTCCCCGTTCCTGGCCAGCCTTTCATGATCAAAGAGGATCGACCCATGACCCAAGCCGGCGCCAAACCAGCGCTCCTGTTCGACCTGACCCTGAATGACGAACAGCGCATCACCCGCGAAACCATGCAGCGTTTCGCCGAGACCGTGATCAAGCCCCAGACCCGCCAGATCGACGAATCCAGCCAGATGCCGGTCGAGCTGCTGCAGCAAGCACACGACCTGGGCATTACCCTGCTGCCGGTTCCCGAAGAACAGGGCGGCGCTGGGTCTCCCCGCTCGCCGGTGTCCAACGTCCTGATCGCCGAAGACCTGGGCAAGGGCGACATGGGCGTGGCGCTGCACATCCTGGCCCCGCTGGGTTTCGTGAACCTGTTGATCGACCAGGGTTCCGAGGCGCAGAAGGCGAAGTATCTGCCCCTCTTTGCCGGTGAATCCTTCGCGCCGGCCACGGTCGCCATCAGCGAACCGCGCGCCACCTCCGACGTGCATGCCCTGCAGACCAAGGCTGTCAAAGACGGCGAGGCTTTCGTCCTGAACGGTGTCAAGGGCATGGTTCCCCTGGCCACCACCGCCGAGCATTTCGCGATCATCGCGGAAGTGGAAGGCGAAGGCCCGCAGGCTTTCCTGGTGGAAAAGACAGCCACAGGCCTGACCACCGAAGCGCAGGCTTATTTGGGCCTGCACGCCCTTGGCCTGGGGTTGGTGAAGCTGGAAAACGTGCGCGTCGACGCCTCGGCCCGCCTGGGTGAAGGCGAAAAGACCTTCGACTACCAGCGTCTGATCGACCTCTCGCGTCTCGGCGCCTGTGCCGCGGCGGTGGGCACAGCCCAGGCCCTGCTGGAGCATGTGACCCAGTACGCCAACGAGCGCATCGCTTTCGGCGAGCCCATTTCCCATCGCCAGGCGGTCGCCTTCATGGTGGCCAACATCGCCATCGAACTGGACGGCATGCGCCTGATGGTCTGGCGCGCCGCGGCCCAGGTCGAAAATGGCCTGGATTTCCATCGTCAGGCCCATCTGGCCTATATCAACTGCGCCGAGCGGATGATGCAGATCGGCACCGACGGCGTCCAGATTCTGGGCGGCGCCGGCTTCCTGCGCGAATATTTCGAGGAAATGTGGTATCGCAACCTGCGCGGCCTGGCCGTGCTCGAAGGCTGCTTCAACATCTGATGCCCGACCCCCGATCCTGATTTTGAGGATACTGCAATGATTTATCTGGAACTTCCGCCCCAAGTCACGAACATGCAGAAGATGGCCAACGGCTTGGCCAAATCCATGTTCCGCAAGATCTCCCGCAAGTACGACAAGGCCGAGCACGAACCACCCAAGGAATTGGACGCCATGAAGTCCATGATGGGCGGGGGCGGCATGGGCGGTCTCGGCGGTAGCGGCAAGGACAAGGAAGCCAAGCCGGGCGTCAAGAACGGCGGCAACATGATCGCCATCGCCGCCATGACGGAAATGTGCTGGGGCGACGCCGGTCTGGCGCTGGCCATCCCCGGCCAGGGCCTGGG
>JBATEM010000032.1:0-13946 GCA_049664005.1 Candidatus Macondimonas sp. | reverse complement strand
GGCCATGATCACTTGCTTTACGGATAAATGCCTAGTTTTTGCTTGAAGATGTCATGGTTTGAAGGAAAAGCTGCGGATCCACCAGATTGCCGTTGAGCGCGACGCCCCAGTGGAGATGGGGGCCGGTGGCGCGTCCCGTGCGCCCCACCTGGCCCAAAAGCTGGCCGTCCGCAATGCGTTCTCCGACCTGGACCGCAATGCTGCTGAGATGGCAATACATGGAAATCAGACCGCCGCCATGATCCACGAAGACGCTGTTGCCGTTGAAGTAGAAATCGCCGGTTTCCACCACGATGCCGGCGGCGGCTGCATGGACCGGCTCGCCCTCGCTGGCGGCGATGTCCAGTCCGCTGTGGGGATTGCGGGACTGGCCGTTGAAGACACGGCGCAGCCCGAAGGGACTGGAGGTGGGGCCGGTTGCCGGCAGCGCCAAGGGCCAGGGGAAAGCCGTCTCCACCGGCCGATACTGGGTCAATGCGCGGCGGATGCGGGCTTGTTCGCCACGCACTCGTTCGGCGGTGGCAGGATCCAGATCCACCATCTTGGGCGGTACGGTCAGTTTCTGGGTGGGATAGGCTTTGTCCTTGACCGTAAAGCGGAGGGATTGGACCTGTCCGTGTTCGTCCCGCCAGTCCAGTCGATGCGGCCCGGGCAGGGTCGTCAGGGCCAGGCCAACCAGGGCCAAAAGCTGGTCGTCCTGCCGGATGAGCCAAACCGGGCGGTCTTCGTAGCGGGCCTGCTGGGCTTGTGGTGGCAGCGACAGGACCGCCACGCCGCCGGGAACCGGCGTGGAAGGCATCAGGGCAAAGGCCGTTTGGGACCACAGCAAACCCAGCGCAAGCAGACCGGGCGCGCGCCGCGTGGTGCACCGTGAAAACCATCGTCGCAGCATAACCTTCATCGCTCTGAATGATCCTCAGGCATCGGAAACGTCTTCCACTTGGCAGGTCAACTGGCCGTGGTGCAGCCGGACCCGCAGCCGGGTGCCGACCGGTGCCTGTGCCGCATCCTGCACCACGCGCTGATCGGATACCCGCCGGACGATGGCATAGCCCCGCTCCAGGGTGCCCAGCGGGCTGACTGCGGCAAGCGCCCGGCCGAGGGCGGCCAATTGGCGGGAGCGCTCGATGAGGCGGCGATCGATGCTGCTAACCAAGCTGTGCTGGATGCGCGCCAGGCGTTCCTGGGCATGCTTCAGGCGCAGATGAGGACGCTCGGCCCACAGCCGGGTACGGGCCCCGGCGAGTCGATGCCCGGCGCTCTCCAAGCGGTATCCGACGGCGCGCTGCAGCCGTATTTCGGATTCATCCAGCCGCTGGCGTTGCCGCTGCAGGCGCTGTTCCGGATGGCACTGGGCGAGCCGGTGTTCAAGCTGGTTCAGCCGGGTTCCGGCGCGCTCCAGACGATGCCGGGCCAAGGTCGACAGGCGCTGCTGGGACTGATCGAAACGGCGCAGGAGATCGCTACCGTCGGGGACGACGCTTTCGGCCGCCGCCGATGGCGTGGGCGCGCGCAGGTCGGCGACGAAATCGGTGATGGTGAAGTCGATTTCGTGGCCCACACCGCTCACCACCGGCAACGGGCAGGCTCGCACCGCGCGGGCCACGATTTCCTCGTTGAAGGCCCACAAATCCTCCAGCGAACCGCCACCGCGCGCCAGAATGAGCACGTCGCATTCTGCCCGTTCGCCCGCCAGTTGCAGGGCTTGCACAATCTGTGGCGCCGCGTCCACGCCCTGCACCGGCACGGGATAGAGCACCACGCGTGCCAGGGGGTAGCGACGATTCAGGACATGGAGAATGTCGCGCAGGGCAGCCCCGGTCGGAGAGGTGATCACGCCGATGCTGTGGGGATAGGCGGGAAGGGGACGTTTGAGCGAGGCATCGAACAGGCCTTCAGCGGCCAGGCGTGCCTTGAGGGCCTCGAAGGCGAGCCGCAAGGCACCTTCGCCCGCCGGCTGCATCTGCTCGGCGATGAGCTGAAATTCCCCACGCGGTTCGTACAGGCTGACGCGTACCCGCGCCTGGACCTGCATGCCGTTCTGGGGGCGCAAGCCGAGACCCTGGTTGCGGTTGCGGAACATGGCGCAACGTACCTGGGCTTGGGCGTCCTTCAGGGTGAAATACCAATGGCCGGAGGAGGGCTGGCTGAAATTGGAAATTTCACCCATGACCCACAACAGCGGTAGGCCGCCTTCAAGGAGGATGCGGGCTTCCCGGTTCAGCCGGGAAACGCTGTAAACCGAGTCAGCGGGAGGAGCGAGGGTGGCAGGCATGGCGCCATGATAGCGGCGGCCCCACGCGGAGCGCCACCCGAATGTCGCTCAGCTCAGCGCTTCCACTCCACGCAAAGGCTTTGGCATTCGGTTCGCCATGGGCAGCTCAGGACCTGGCAGGCGTAGCGGGTTTCGGTGGCGAAACATGGCCCCAAGCCCATCTGCTGTTGGACTTTCCAGACTTCCCAACGTCGATCCGACGGCTCATGACCGCCCTGCAGTTGAATGACTCGTTCCTGGTAGAGCCGACCGAACTGGGAATCCTGTCTCATGGCGCGTCTCCTGCGGCAGGGGTGAGGTCCTTCTCGGCACGAGAAAGCATTTCTTGAGTCAATTTGGAAAATATCGCTGTAATTGAAGACCAAGCCAACATCCTGAAGTTCCTCAGGTCTCATAACAGTCACACAGGTCAACTCAGTCGAATGCGCATGAGCCCGACGGGCGCCGTAACCTATTTGCAACATTCGGGCCATCGTCTGGGCGGGTTGTAGTTCAGCAGAGTGCGAATGTTTTGGCGTTGACGCAGATCAATTTGCGGCGATGGGACGCTGTAATCCCTGGTAAATCCGCAGATAACTGCGGGCACTGTGATTCCAGCTGAAGTCCTGCGCCATGGCGGTGCGCACCACTTTGGTCCACTGCTCGGGTTGACGGTAACAATGCAGGGCACGCCGGACCGCATCCAGCAGTGCCCAGGGGGTGGGTGGCGAGAACACAAACCCGGTGGCCGTGCCATCCGCCAGGCTGGCCTCATGGGTATCGACGATGCTGTCGGCGAGTCCGCCGGAGTGGTGAACGAGGGGCGGTGTGCCGTAGCGCAAACTATAGAGCTGGTTCAAGCCGCAGGGCTCGAAGCGGGATGGCATCAGGAAGAGATCGCTCCCCGCTTCAATGCGATGCGCCAGTCCTTCATCGAAACCGATGCGGCCCGCTACGCTGCCAGGCGCGCTGGCGCAGGCGTGGCGCAGGCGATCTTCCAGTTCCGGTATCCCCGAACCCAAAAATACCAGCTGCACCGGCAGATGGATGAGCTCGGACAAAATATCCAGAATCAGATCGATGCCTTTCTGGGGCACCAGGCGCGCGATGCAGCCCAGCAGGGGAAGATCGTCCCGCACCGCCAATCCCATTTCCGCCTGCAGGGCACGCTTGACCTGCGCCTTGCCGCTGAGATCGTGAGCGTCATAGTGGGCAGGCAGGTGCGGATCGGTCGCCGGATTCCAGAGCGCTGTGTCGATGCCGTTGAGCACGCCGTGCAGCACCTGCTGTCGATGCCGCAGCAGGCCATCGAGTCCTTCGCCCAACGCAGGGGTCTGGATTTCCCGCGCGTAGGTCGGGCTGACGGTGCTCAAGGCGTCGGCAAACACCAGGCCGCCTTTCATGAAGGCGATGCGGCCGTAGAACTCCAGCGCGTCGGGATGGTTCAGCCAGCCGGGCAGCCCCAGATCGGCCAGGACTTCGGGCGCAAAATCGCCGCGATAGTGGAGATTGTGGACGGTGAACAGGGTGGGCCGGTCAATCCGCTCCAGCAGCATCCAGACCGGCACCAGGCCCGTTTGCCAGTCGTTGGCATGCACGACATCCGGGGTCCAGGGCAAGCCGGCGCGTCCGCCGGCCAGGTGCGCGGCAACCCGACACAGCCGGTTGAAGCGCTGGGCATTGTCAGGCCAGTCCCGGCCCGCCGCATCGAGATAAGGGTTGCCTGACCGATCGCTGAAACCGGGGCTTTCCAGCGCCCAGACCGGCACACCCAGGTTTTCGGCGGGAAGTGTGAGCAGGCGGCAGTTTGCCAGATTTGCGGGCGCGGAAAAGCGCGGCTCTGGTGCCCAATCAGGCGTCTGCGCCAGCAGGTCCCGATAGGCCGGAAGCAACACGCGCACATCGGCGCCCAAAGCGGCCAGCGCCAGGGGCAGGCCGCCGGCGACATCGCCCAGCCCGCCCGTCTTGATCAGGGGCGTCATCTCGCTTGCCACGAACAGGATCTTGAGCGGCGCCTTGGTACGGGCGCTCGATTTGGGTCGACTCATGGGGCTGTTTCCTGGCGCTGCAGGATGAGGCCCGCCAGCGGAGGGAGGGTCAGCAATAACGAATGAGGATGGTCCATCCACGGCATGGCATCACTGGCGACTCCGCCGCCATTGCCCAGATTGCTACCACCATAGGCTGCCGAATCGGAATTGAAGCATTCCCGATACCAGCCCGGTCGCGGCACACCCACCCGGTAGCCCGGGCGCGGGACCGGTGTGAAGTTCAGGATCACTACCGCTTCGTCCGGACCATCCAGGCGCCGGTAACTGATCACCGACTGTGCCGCATCATGGCAATCGATCCAGGCAAATCCATCGGCACCGAAGTCGTGGCGGTGCAATGCCGGCCAGCTGCGATAGAGCCGGTTGAGGTCTCCCAGAAGTCGCGCCAGCCCCTGACGGGCAGGATCCTCGGCCAGCGACCAGGGCAGGGCTTCGTCGTGGCGCCATTCCCAGGGTTGCGCCAGTTCGCTGCCCATGAACAGCAGTTTCTTGCCGGGATAGGTCAGCATATAGCTGAATAGCAGTCGCAGATTGGCCATTTTTTGCCAGTCATCCCCCGGCATCTTTTGCCACAGGGCGCCTTTGCCATGGACGACTTCGTCATGGGAGAAAGGCAGCACGAAGTTTTCACTGAAGGCGTAGAGCAGGCCGAAGGTCAGGTCCTGATGGTCGTAGTGGCGATAGATCGGATCCTTGCTGATGTAGCGCAGGGTGTCGTGCATCCAGCCCATGTTCCATTTCATGGAAAATCCCAAGCCCCCGACGTAGGTGGGGCGCGTGACCTGGGGCCAAGCGGTCGATTCTTCTGCCAGGGTAACCGAGCCGGGGGCTTCGCGATGCGTCAGCACATTGAGTTCGCGCAGAAAATCAACGGCTTCGAGATTTTCATTGCCGCCATGCATGTTGGGCAGCCACTCCCCCGGACCACGGGAATAATCCAGATAGAGCATCGATGCCACGGCATCGACCCGCAGGCCATCCAGGTGGAACACCTCCAGCCAATACAGCGCACTGGACAGCAGGAAGGCGCGCACCTCGTTGCGGGCATAGTTGAACACCAGCGTGCCCCATTCCTTGTGTTCGCCCCGGCGCCAATCCTCGTGTTCATAGAGGGCGCTGCCGTCGAAGCGTGCCAGTCCAAAGGCATCCTTGGGAAAGTGACCGGGAACCCAGTCCAGATAGACGCCGATGCCGGCCTGATGGCAGCGGTCCACGAATTCGCGCAGGTCGTCGGCCGCCCCGTGGCGGCTGGTGGGTGCGAAGAACCCGGTGGACTGGTAGCCCCAGGAAGCATCCAGCGGGTGTTCCGTGATGGGCAGCAGTTCGATATGGGTGAATCCCAGGGATTGCACATGGGGAATCAACTGGTCCGCCAGTTCGCGATAGCTCAGGAATTCACCATTGGGACGCCGCCGCCAGGAACCGAGATGGACCTCGTAAACGGAAATGGGCTTGTTTTGCCACCCCTCCCGGCTGGCCATCCAATCAGCGTCCTGCCAGTCATCGCGCTGGGGTCCGCAGACCCGGGCCGCCGTGCCGGGCCGCATTTCGAACTGGCGCCCGTAGGGATCGGTCTTGACCAGAAGCGTGCCATGGGGGCGACTGCGGATTTCGAATTTGTAAAGTTGGCCTTCGGTCACAGTGGGGATGAACAGCTCCCACACGCCCGTGTAGCCGCGGCTGCGCATCGGGTGGATGCGGCCATCCCACTGGTTGAACTCGCCCACCACACTCACCCGTTCGGCATTCGGCGCCCACACGGCAAACAGCGTGCCGGCGACGCCATCCACCGTCCGCAGGTGCGCTCCCAGCAACTGCCAGGCCCGGGTGTGCCGGCCCTGGTGAAACTGCATCAGCTCGGCGTCTTCCAGCAGCGTGGGAAAACTATAGGCATCCGTGCGTTCCTGTAAGGTGCCGGACTCATCCTCCCAGCGGTAGGCGGGATGCGGTGGAACGTCCTGGGCCTGCCCTTCCCAGCAAAACAGATCGGTGTCGTTCAGGCGTTGCAGGGGGATCTCCAGCGGCAATAACCAGGCCGCCCGCGCGCCGGGGATGCGCACCCTGACGGTGCACTGGCTGCCCTGAACATGGCGACCGAGAATCTGAGCAGGGTCGTGATGGCGCAGGTCCAGCAGCAGACGCAGATCTTCACTCAGGGCACTGTTCAAAGTATTGGCAGAAAGTGGGAACATGCAGGCTCCAAGGCAGAGGGTGGGGGCATGCGGGGGCAGGACGTCGTGATATCCCTGCCTACATCGCGATTGCAGCTGATTTCGTGGCATGCTTCCTGCAAAACTTGCACCTAAACGGCGGTGGAAGGGGCGCCCGCAGGATAACCGATTGCGCCCATCCTCAGGAGAATCGTTATCCTGTATCAATGATGAATCCAAAATGCACTTCCGCGGGTAGCATTTGTCATGACTTGAAGCAATATGATCCATGCTTGCGGATGCAAGACTCGGATTGACCTCCCAAGTGCCCAACCCGCGGAGATTCCATGCAGATTGAAACCTCGCAGCGATTCATCAGCCTTGTCACCAAGGATACGCTGGCCCTGATCCTCGCCGGCGGGCGCGGCAGTCGCCTCGGCGAACTCACCAGTCATCGCGCCAAGCCGGCTGTGCCTTTTGGCGGCAAGTTCCGCATCATCGATTTTCCACTGTCCAACTGCATCAATTCGGGCATTCGCCGGGTTGAAGTGTTGACCCAGTACATGGCCCATTCCCTGATCCGCCACCTGCAAATGGGCTGGGGGTTTCTGCGCGGCGAATTCGGCGAGTTCATCGAAATCGTGCCGGCCCAGCAGCGCCATGGGGAAGCCTGGTACAAGGGTACCGCCGATGCGGTCTACCAGAATATCGAGATCATCCGCACCCATCATCCGCGCTATGTGCTGGTGCTGGGCGGGGATCACGTCTACAAGATGGACTACGGCACCATGCTCGGTTTCCATGTGAGCATGGATGCCGATGTCACCGTGGCCTGCCTGGAAGTGCCGCGCATGGAGGCGCAGGCCTTTGGGGTGATGGATGTGACCGCTGAGGGCCGGGTGCAGAGTTTCGTCGAAAAGCCCGCCGACCCACCGGCCATTCCGGGCGATCCTGATCACGCCCTGGCGTCCATGGGCATCTATGTTTTCGATACCGACTACCTGCTGCGCATGTTGGTTGAAGACGGCCAGAATGCGGAATCCGATCATGATTTTGGCAAGGACATCCTGCCCCGTGGCGTCCGCGAAGGACACCGCGTGTTCGCCTTCCCCTTCCGCGACAATGCCCAGGGCAAGCAGGCCTACTGGCGCGATGTGGGCACCATCGATAGTTACTGGGCGGCCAACATGGAGCTGATCGGGGTCACGCCGGAACTGGATCTCTACGACAACACCTGGCCGATCTGGACCTATCAGGAACAGGTGCCGCCGGCCAAGTTCGTGTTCGACGATGAGGATCGCCGCGGGATTGCCATTGACTCCATGCTGTCCGGAGGCTGCATCGTTTCCGGGGCGGTCATCCGCCATTCCCTGCTTTTCTCCAATGTGCTGGTTGCCGAACGCACGCTGGTCCAGGACACCGTGGTGTTGCCGCGCGCCGTGATCGGGCCGGATTGCCTGGTGCGTCGTGCCGTGATCGAGACCGGTTGCCACATCCCGGCCGGCACCGTGATTGGGGAAGACCCCGAGGACGATGTGCGGCGTTTTCATGTGACCGAGGGCGGTGTGGTGCTGGTCACGCCGGAAATGCTGCAGCAGGAACTGCCTTATGTCCGATAAGGCGCCGCTTCCCGTCGTGCTGTATTGGCACATGCATCAACCCAGTTACGAAGATCCCATCCAACATCACTACGAAGCGCCCTGGACCTACCTGCACGGCATCAAGGACTATGTCGACATGGCGGCCCATCTGGAAGCCGAGCCGCTGGCCCGGGCGGTGGTCAATTTCACGCCCACCTTGCTGGAACAGATCGCCGACTACGCGACGCAGTTGCAGGCCGCCGCGAGCGGCCAGGACCGCTTGCGCGATCCCCTGTTGCAGGCCTTGGCGGGTCCCGTCCTGCCCGCGGAGGCCCGGCAGCGCTTGGTGCTGATCCAGGCTGCCTTGCGCGTCGATCGCGCGCAGGTGATTGATCGCTTCACACCCTACCGGCGTCTGGCGCGCCTGGCGGATTGGGTGCTGGAACATCCGGCGGGTCTGACCTACCTCGCGGATCAATTTCTGATCGACCTGCTGGTGTGGTATCACCTGGCCTGGCTGGGTGAGACCGTGCGGCGCACCGACGCCCGTGCTCGGCAGCTGATCGAGAAGGGCGGCCACTACAGCCTGCCCGATCGCAGTGTATTGATCGGTTTGTTGGCCGAGTTGATGGCGTCCATCATTCCGCGCTACCGAAAGCTCGCCGAACAGGGGCGCATCGAGTTGTCGGTCACCCCCTACAGTCACCCCATCCTGCCTCTGTTGCTGGATTTCAAGGCCGCCCATGAGGCTCAGCCCCAAGCGTCCTTGCCGCTGGCCGCGGGTTATCCGGGGGGTGAGGCGCGAGCGCTATGGCAGATCCTGGAAGCCAAGCGGGTATTCCAACGCTATTTTGGTTTCGATCCGGTGGGTGTCTGGCCGGCGGAGGGGGGGGTGTGTCAGCGCACCCTGGCCCTGTTGCGCCAGAATGGATTCCGCTGGGCCGCGACCGGCCAGGGGGTGCTGCGCCATTCCCTGGGTCTGGAGCAGCCCACTGCCCATCAGTTGCACCGTCCCTACCAGCCGCCCGAGGGACCGGTGTGCTTCTTTCGCGACGACGAACTCTCCGATCGCATCGGCTTCCAATACCGCAATTGGCATGGCGATGACGCGGTGTCCAACCTGATTCACGAACTGGAGCGTCTGGCCGATCAGGATCTTCCGCCGGGACAAGTGGTCTCCATCATCCTGGATGGCGAAAACGCCTGGGAGTACTACCCGGAAAACGCCTATCACTTCCTTTCGGCGCTCTACCGGCGGCTGGCGACCCATCCCCGCTTGCAACTCACCACCTTCAGCGCGGTGCTGGACGCGCTTCCCGCCGAAACGATCGAGCCGCTGGACAGGGTGGTCGCCGGAAGTTGGGTGTATGGCAATTTCGCCATCTGGATCGGCGATCCCGACAAGAATCGCGCCTGGGACCTGCTGGTGGAAGCCAAACGCGCATTCGACCACGTCATGGCGGAAAACCGTTTGAGCGAGACGCAACAGGCACAGGCCGAGCGTCAACTGGCGCACTGCGAGGCCTCAGATTGGTTCTGGTGGCTGGGCGGAGACAATTCAGCCGTCAATGTCGCCCAGTTCGAACGATTGTTTCGTCTCCATCTGGCCGCGCTCTACCAGATGCTGGGCGAGGCGGTTCCCGACCAATTGACACGACCGTTCGCCCACGGTTTGACCGACGGCACCGGTTCCGCGATGCGGGGAGGCACATGACGGGACAAACCGACGCGATTCACCCCTGGCTGGCCGAGCGGCGTGCGGGGGTGTTGCTGCATCCGACCTCGCTTCCCGGACCGGGCACTGTGGGCCGATTGGGGGCGGTGGCCGAGGCTTGGCTCGATCGCCTGGCTGAGTCGGGTTTTACGCTCTGGCAGACGCTGCCCTTGTGTCCACCGGACAGCCTGGGCAGTCCCTACCAATCCTGTTCCGTTTTTGCGGGCGATGAACGGCTGATTGATCCCACGCGCCTACCGGGACTCGATGGCGCCGGTGATGTGGCCGGCGAACTGACCGCGACGCAATGGGAACAGGTCAGTCGCGCCCTCCACGCGGATTCCGGCATGCGTTCGGAGTTCGAGATATTCTGCGCCGCCCAAGCCCACTGGCTCGACGATTTTTGCCTGTACCAGGCGCTCAAGGCACGGGAAGGCGCGCCTTGGCATGCCTGGCCGGTTCCCCTGCGGGATCGTGATGCCGATCTCCTCGATCAGGCACGCGCCGAACTCGAAACCCCGATTGCCAGTACCCGGGTGGCGCAGTTTTTCTTTGATCGACAATGGAAAGCGATTCATCGTCAGGCCCGGGAAAAAGGCCTGCTGCTGTTCGGTGACCTGCCGATTTTCGTGGCCCACGACAGCGCGGATGTCTGGGCGCATCGGGCACTGTTTCATCTCGATCATGTGGGACAGATGACCCAGGTTGCCGGCGTGCCGCCGGATTATTTCTCAGCCGAAGGCCAGCTCTGGAACATGCCCCACTACCGCTGGGACGTGCTGGCGGCCCAGGGGTATGGCTGGTGGATCGATCGCATCCGCCGCCAGCGGGAATGGTTCGACCTGATTCGCATCGATCATTTCCGCGGCTTCGAGTCAGCGTGGGCCGTTCCGGCTGGCGCGCCCAATGCCGTGCATGGATTCTGGCAGCCGGGATCGGGGGCGGCCTTGTTCGCGGCCATCGAGACCGCTTTGGGTCCGCAGGCGCTGGTGGCCGAAGATCTGGGGCTGATCACCCCCGAAGTCGATGCCTTGCGGCTGGCGCTGGGGATGCCCGGCATGCGGGTGCTGCAATTCGCCTTCGACAGTGACGCTCAAAATCCCCATCTACCGCATAATTTCGAGCCGTTGACCGTGGTCTATCCGGGAACCCACGATAATCCCACCACCTGCGACTGGTGGCAGGAACTGCCGGAATCCCGGCAGGATGAAATCAAGGCCTATCTGGGATGCGCGACGGCCACCATGCCCGAGGCGCTGATACGCGTGGCATTGGCCAGTGTGGCCCGGATTGCGATCGTTGCGTTCCAGGATCTGTTGGGCTTGGGAGATGAGGCGCGCCTGAACACGCCGGGAACGGTGGCGGGGAATTGGTCCTGGCGAATGGACGCGGCCGACTTGATGGGCGCATGGCAGGTGCAGTGGCGTCCCGAACTGATACGCTACGGCCGGCTTTTGCCCTGATGTCTTCAGGTCATTGCGGGCGAAAAAAGCCCGGCTGAGGGATATCCCCGGCCGGGCTTTGTTTTCAACGTATCCGCAGTGGGCGTTTTGCCCGATCAGGCTGCCTTGGCCAGCGAGCGCAAGACGTACTGCAGAATGCCGCCGTGCTCGTAGTAGTCCCATTCCTTGGGGGTGTCGATGCGCAGGCGGGCACTGAAGTTGCGGGTCGCCCCGTCGGCTGTCTTGATTTGCACGGTCACCTGGCGGGCGCCCTTGGTCACACCGACGATGTCGAACACCTCTTGTCCGGTGAGCCCCAGGCTTTCGGCATTCTCGCCGTCCTGGAACTGCAGCGGCAGCACGCCCATGCCCACCAGATTGGAACGGTGGATGCGCTCGAAGCTTTCGGCGATGACGGCCTTCACCCCCAGCAGCATGGTGCCCTTGGCCGCCCAGTCGCGCGAGGAGCCGGTGCCGTATTCCTTGCCGGCCAGCACCACCAGCGGCGTTTTTTCCGCCTGGTATTTCATGGCGGCATCATAGATGGACATCTGCTCGCCAGTGGGCAGGTGCACGCTCATGCCGCCTTCCACACCGGGCACCAGTTTGTTGCGCAGCCGGATGTTGGCGAAGGTGCCGCGCATCATCACTTCGTGGTTGCCGCGACGCGAGCCGTAGGAATTGAAATCCTTGGGATCGACGCCATGCGCCATCAAATAGCTGCCGGCGGGGCTGTTGGCCTTGATGGAGCCTGCCGGAGAGATGTGATCGGTGGTGATCGAATCGCCCAGCACGGCCAGGGCGCGGGCGCCCGTCACATCGTCAATACCGCCGGTGGCCATGGTCATGCCCTGGAAATAGGGCGGGTTCTGGACATAGGTTGAATCGCTGTTCCAGCGATAGAGATCGCCTTCGGGAATATCCAGGCCGTTCCAGCGGCTGTCGCCCTTGAACACGCTGGCGTAGGACTCCAGGAACATCTTGGAGTCGACATTGGCCATCATGGTGGCGGCGACTTCCGCGTTGCTGGGCCAGATGTCCTTCAGGAACACATCCTGGCCATCCTTGCCCTTGCCCAGAGGATCCTGGTACAGGTTGATGTTGACGCTGCCGGCGATGGCATAGGCCACCACCAGAGGCGGAGAGGCCAGGAAGTTCATGCGCACATCGGGATGCACGCGCCCTTCGAAGTTGCGGTTGCCCGACAGGACCGAGCAGGCCACCAGGTCATGTTCCTGAATGGCGGCGCCGATTGGTTCCGGCAGGGGACCGGAATTGCCGATGCAGGTGGTGCAGCCGTAGCCCACCACATTGAAGCCGAGTGCTTCAAGGTCTTGCAGCAGGCCAGCCTTCTGCAGGTAGGAGGTGACCACCAGGGAGCCGGGGGCGAGCGAGGTCTTGACCCAGGGCTGGCTGGTCAGCCCCTTGGCTACGGCGTTGCGCGCCAGGAGCCCAGCGGCCATCAGCACCGCCGGGTTGGAGGTGTTGGTGCAGGAGGTGATGGCGGCGATGACGACGGCGCCATCCTTGACGGTGAACTCGCGACCCTTGTAGGACACTGTGGCGGCGCCCGGCGCATTATGGGTCACGGGCGCGCCGATGGCGGTGGAACCGCCTTCATCCTCAAAGGATGCCGTGGCGCCGTTCTTGGTTTCCCGTGCATCCGCCAAGGGTTTCAGTGCTTCAAGGTAAGTGGCCTGCATGTCGGCCAGCGTCACCCGGTCCTGCGGCCGCTTGGGCCCCGCCAGACTGGGCACCACGGTGGACATGTCCAGTTCCATCACGTCGGTATAGATCGCCTCAATCGCTGGGTCGCGCCACAGGCCCTGAGCCTTGGCATAGGCCTCAACCAAGGCAACCTGCTCGGCGCTGCGGCCGGTGAGGTTGAGATAGTTCAGGGTTTCCTGGTCGATGGGGAAGATGCCGCAGGTGGCGCCGTACTCCGGGGCCATGTTGGCGATGGTGGCACGGTCGGCCAGCGGCAGATGCTCCAGGCCCGGACCGAAGAACTCGACGAACTTGCCCACCACGCCCTTCTTGCGCAGCATCTGGGTGACGGTCAGCACTAGGTCGGTGGCCGTGGCGCCCTCGGCAAGCTTGCCGCTGAGCTTGAAGCCCACCACCTGGGGAATCAGCATGGAGATCGGTTGACCCAGCATGGCGGCCTCGGCTTCGATGCCGCCCACGCCCCAGCCCAGCACGCCCACGCCATTGATCATGGTGGTATGGGAGTCGGTACCGACCACGGAGTCGGGATAGGCGATGGTCTTGCCGTTTTCCTCGCGGGTGAAGACCACGCGGGCCAGGTATTCCAGGTTCACCTGATGGACGATGCCGGTATCGGGGGGGACTACGCGGAAGTTGGAGAATGCCGTCTGGCCCCAGCGCAGGAACTGGTAGCGTTCCTCGTTGCGCCCGAATTCGATCTTGGCATTGAGCTCGGCGGCATCGGGACGGCCGAATTCATCCACCATCACCGAATGGTCGATGACCAGTTCGGCCGGTGACAGGGGGTTGATCTTGTTCGGGTCGCCGCCCAGGGCCTTCATGGCATCGCGCATGGCGGCCAGGTCCACCACGCAGGGGACACCGGTGAAGTCCTGCAACACCACGCGCGCGGGGGTGAAGGCAATTTCGGTGTCCGGTTCGGCCTTGGGATTCCAGTTCACCAGGGCGTCGATATCGGCGCGGGTGATGTTCACCCCATCTTCGGTGCGCAGCAGGTTTTCCAGGAGAATCTTGAGGGAGTAGGGCA